>QHTW01000008.1 GCA_003220955.1 Gemmatimonadota bacterium
GCGAGCATTTCGCCGAACGCGTAAAACGGCATCGCCAGCAGACCGACTCTGCCGTAGCGCGGATTGAACAACATGCTTTTGTATTGCCACATCGCCGTGATGAGGCCGCGGTGCCAGCGCTCGCGCTGCCGGGACAGGATCTTTAACGACTCCGGCACCTCCGTCCACGCGACCGGGTCGGGGATGAACGGCATCTCGTACTTGATCTTGCTGCGTCGCAGATGCCGGTGCATCCGCACGACGAGATCGAGGTCCTCGACGATGCTGTTGGTGTGATAGCCGCCGACCGCGACCACGTATTCCTTGCGAAACAGCCCGAACGCGCCGGAGATGATCAGATTGCCGCCGAGCCGGTTCCAGCCGAGCCGACCGAACAGGAAGGCGCGCAGGTATTCGACTACCTGGATGCCGGGAATCGGCTTGGGCGAGACCCGAGCGTCCGTTACCCGTCCGTCCTTCACCGTGCAATTGTTGGCGACGCGTACGGTCCCGCCGACCGCGGCGATCTCGCGGCCCAGCAGGAAGGGTCGCGTGAGGCGTAACAGCGCGTCGGGCTCGATCAGGGTATCGGCATCGACGGCGATCACCAGAGGGAAGCGCGACGCATTGATGGCGGCATTCAGCGAATCGGCTTTGCCGCCGTTTTCCTTGTCGAGCACCAGCAGGCGCGAGCGCGAGCGCGACCGGTAGAGCGCGCGCAGCGGCTTCGTGGCGATCGTCTCGGGATAGACTCGCGGGATCTCATAGAGATCGAACGCGTGCCGCAGCTGCTCCAGCGTGTCGTCTTTGGAGCCGTCGTTCACGACGACGACTTCGTAGTTGCGATACTCGAGTGTCAGAATCGCGGTGACGCTCGCTTCGATCGTCGCGCTCTCGTTGTACGCCGGCACGAGAACCGTGATCGGCGGCAGCGCGTCGCTCTGCATCAGCCGCTGGAAGTCCTCATCCTCGGCCAGCCGCGTCTGCTCCCAGATTTCCGGGATCGAGAGCATGAGCAGCACGGCGTAGAAGGAATTCAGGACGAGGAAATAGACCAGGATCGTCAGGTCGGTCACTCCCACGATGCTGGTGAGCACGCTCATGCGGCGAACTCCGCCAGCGCCTGCGCCGGCAGTCCGAGGACCAGCTGCGCCATCGCGCGCGCGAAGGGATCCGGGCCGACTTCGGCCTCGAGGAGCGCGTTGCGGCCGGCTCCCGCGAAGCGCATCAACGCGAGTGCCGCGCGCAGCCGCACCCACCACTCGGTGTCCCGCAGCGCCGCTTTCACGAGCGGCAACGTGCTCACGTCGGTGATCATCCCGAGCGAACGGACGGCGTGCGCGCGCACCGGCCAGGCGTCATCCGTCGCCAGCCGTTTCAGGACCGCGACCGATTCGCGATGCGGGAAGCTGCCGAGCGCGCGCGCCGATTGAATGCGAACTTCGGGATCGGCGTGATCGGCGAGCGCCGTCAGGCGCTCGCGCAGCGCCGGCTCCCCGAGGCGCGCCGCAAACTCGGCGAGGCGGGGCAGGGCGGGATCGTCGGCGCGGCGCAGCCGCTTTTGGAGGTGCTCGATCACGACCGGCCGCGAGCGCAGCAGCATCGCGGCGTAGTACGCCTGGACAGTGGGGGCGAGTCGCGGCAGCCGGTCGAGCGCGGCCAGCGTGAGCGACGTGTTTTCCATGTGCTCGAGTGACGCCACGGCGGCCACGTGCACCGCGGGATGTGAATCGTTGATCAGTTGCGTCAGACGACTCACATCCTTCGGCGTCGCCGCGACGCTGAGGAATCGCGCGGTCTCCAGCCGCTTCCACCAACGCGCCGAGGTGCTGTTCGTGCGGACCAGCCTGGCCCACCAGTGATACTCGAGCGCCTGCGCGAGCTGGCGCCAACGCTCCCCGGGCACGCGCGCCGACCATTTGACGAGCGCGTCGATCGCGAGCGGGACGGGCAGCCGCGACAGTCCCACCAGGACGCCCGCGAGCGGCGTCGTGCCCGCGGCCCAGCGCCGCATGGACGCGTCGATCGCCTCGCGGCGCGGGTTGAGCCGGGTGCTGCGCCGCAATCTGAACCAGCGGTTCAGGATGATCAGGACGATCAGCCCGCCGAGCAGGAAGCCCTGCACGATCGCCACAACCGTGAGGAAATGACGCGCGGTCACCGGCCCACCCAACGCCGAATTTTCTCGAGCGCGACGCGCAGACTCATCGGCTTCACCATATAGTCCATCGCGCCGGCTTCGAGGCCGCGCAGCTGCTCCGTTTCGCTGCCGTGCACCGTCGTGAAGACGACGCGAAACTTTCCCGGACACTCCTGCTGCAGATCTTCGAAGATCGAGTAGCCGTCGAGCGCGGGAAGATCGACGTCCAGGAGCAGCAGCGGCGGCTGCCGGCTGCCCCGCGTGTCGATTTTCTTGAGCAGGTCCAACGCTTCACGCCCGTTGCGAAAGTGCAGAAAGCGGTAGCCGCGCGCCTCGAGCCCGAATGTGAGCAGCTCGGCGAGGGCGGGATCGTCCTCGACGACGATGACTTCCGGCACATCATTGGGTTCCGCCTGCGGAGGGGCGGTGTGAAGAGGGGGTGGCGAAGGGGCGGCGAGGTGAGGCGGCAGCGCACGCTCAGCTGGAGGGGGAGCTGCCGTCGCTTGTTTGGTGAACAGGGCCGCCGCTAAGCGCCGAACGAACGCGCGCGCGGCCTGGCCACGGCCCGCGACTCCATTTCCTGGATGCTCGAGCCACGCCTTCGCGGCGTCTTCGAGCTCGCCGGCGACGACCGTAGCCTGCGGAAAGCCGAAGGATCCGGCGGAGCCGCGCAGCCGATGTGCATCGCGGCGCAGCTCTTCAATTGCGGCCGTGTCGTCGCCAGCGGCGATCAGCCGTTCAGCCAGCTCTGCGATTGCCCCCAGCTGATCGCGCGCTCCGTGCAGGTACTCGTCCCGTACTCCGGGGGGCAGCCCGAAGTCGTCGCCCTGGGGAGGCGGGAGGGAGCTCACGGGCTCCAACATATAACTAGCTTGTCCTACGACCTAATGACTGACCCTGCCGTAGGGCTTTGCGCGACCTGCCGATGGGTTCGAATCGCGACAAACCGGCGGGGGTCGGTCTTCTATCGGTGCCTGCGCGCCGATATGGACCCCCCCGATCCCCGCTTTGTGCGCTACCCGCCGCTACCGGTGCTGCGCTGCCCCGGGTACGAGCGGAGCGGGACTGATCCGCTTACTGAATCCGAGCGCGATCACGACGAGCGATGACGCGTCGCAGACCTCCGCGACGATATGCGCAAACAGGAAGTGCGTCAGACCGGCGTGATAGGTGATGTACGACAGCTCGGCCACCACGAACAGCAGGAAGCCGTTGTTCTTGGTCTTCCGCGCCAGCCAGAAGCCCAGCAACACGAGAATGCTGTGAATGATGATGAATGCCCAATGGGGCATGGCTTCCATGAACGAACCGAACGGTGGGGCTACGTCATCCATTGGGGATCCC
>QHTW01000176.1 GCA_003220955.1 Gemmatimonadota bacterium
ATCGTCCAGCCGTTCGCGTCCGATGGCGGGCCGACCGCATTGCCGTCGGGACAATCGAATGCGTAGCTCGACAGGACCGATGGATAACCGTACGGCTGGGCCAGCATCCAGACGTTCGCGAGCCGGAAGACATTGCCGTCGCGGTAGCTCAAGCCGCACAGGTGCTGGGTGTCGTGATTCTCGAGAAAGACCACGGCCTTGTCCGAAGGCATGATTCCCCACGCCGTCTCGGAGAACTGGTTGCCGGGTGTGCCGTTCGGATTGAGCTGCGAGATGTGCTCGCCATTCAGGTTCTGAAACTTGTTGCCGACGCCGGTGAACGTGAACTCGGTGATGTCGGCGCCGCCGCCGGAGCTGTAGCCCTCGCCGAAGTAGTCGCGGGGTGATAAGGCCTCACCGGCGCCGCCGATAACCTCGAGAAAAACGTACGGCAACGGTCTGCCCTCGGCGGTCAGCGCGCGGTTGACGCGTCCCAGAATATCATCGAGCTCGACTTGCTGAATGTGCTTCGCGGCATCGATGCGAAATCCCGCGACGCCGAGCCGGGCGAGCGTGAGCAAATAGTCGGCGATCTTCTGGCGCACCGACGCGAGCCCCGTGTTCAAGTCGGGTAAGCCCAGCAGCTCGCAATCCTGCACGTTGGCCGCGCTTTGATAGTTGTTCACCGCGCAGGGCGTGTGAAAATCACTGGCCGTGTAGAGCCCGGGATAGTTGTACTTGGAGTAGGCCGTGCCGTTGCTGCCGAGTCCGGGACTGGGGTAATTCGTCATGTGGTTGATCACCGCGTCCGCGATGATCCCGACGCCCACGGCTTTGCACCGATTCACCATATCCCCGAATTCGGCGCCGGTCCCGGAGCGGCTGTGGGCGATGCTATAACTCACCGGCTGATAGCGTTCGCTCCAGGGGTACGTCGGTTCGATGCTGTGTTCCTCGGGAGGCGAGATCTGCACGGCCGTGAAGCCCGCCGGGCCGAGCACGTTTTCACACTCGGCCGCGATGTCGGTCCACCGCCATTCGAAGAGGTGGACGAATACGTCGCCGGCGGCCATGTGCCCAGTCGGACGGTAGGCCGGCGCGAGCACGGGCCGCTGCGGGGCCGGTCCAGCCAGCTCCCGGGAACAGCCCGCCGCCGCGAGCAGCAGCAGCATCGCGGCGGCGGCGGAGGATCCAGACTTCAATAGCCTGGGTTCTGCTTCAGGTTCGGATTGGCGATCAGCTCGTTCGCCGGCAGCGGATACAAGTCACGGAACGAGGGCAGCGGCGACCCGCCCGGCGTGCCGCCCTTCCAGGCCCAGACGTACGTGCCGCCGGTGAATACGCCGAAGCGGATCAAGTCGGTGCGGCGCGACGCTTCAAACAGTAACTCGCGGCCGCGCTCGGCGAGGATCGTGTCGACCGGGGGCAGCGCGGCGAAGTTCGCGGTCGCGTTTCCGTACGCGCGCTGCCGGACGGCGTTGAGATACGTCAGCGCGTTCGCGGCGGTGCCACCACCACCCCGGATGTTCGCTTCCGCGTAGATGAGATAGGCGTCAGCGACCCGGAAGATTGGGAAGTCGGTGTCGACCATCCCCTTGGCCTGTGCGGTGTCGCCGTTCGCCTTCAGGTTCGTGAACTTGGGTGCGGCGATCCCCTTGGTGAAGTCCCCGCGGTCGCTGACGGAATCGGTTTGACCCGCCGTGTAGAAGAAGGCGGCCCGGGTGTCGCCCGCGGCAAACCGGCGGTAGGTCTGCTGCTTCATGCGGTAGCCGCCCCAACAGTAGTCGATGCCGTAGTTCGCGGCCGACATGCTCCCGCCACAGCCCGCGTGGATCAGAAATGTCATGCCGCCCCAGGTCTGCGTGCTCCGGCCGTCCTGAGCCGCGACGAAGACGAGCTCGGGCGAGTTGTTGTTGTCAGCCGTGAAGTTGCTCCGGAAGCTCGCCGGGAGTGTGTATCCGGCGTTGATGACCGCTTGTGCCTCGGTCAGCGCGCCGGCGTAATTCGGTGTCCCCGTGTAGACGCCGGCGTTCAAATACAGCTTGGCCAGCAGCATGTGTGCTGCTTCGGGGATCGCCCGGCCGTACGTGGACGGGCCCTTCGGCGGCAGCTTGCCGATGATGTCGTTGAGCTCGCTCACGGCGTAGGCGTAGATGTCGGCCCGCGTCGCCTGCTTCGGGGGCGTGGCGCCGAGCGGGTCGTCTTCCGTCACGAGCGGGATGTTTCCGAACAGGTCGATGCCGTGCCAGTAGCTCAAGGCCCGGAGAAACCGCGCCTCGGCACGATAGAAATGCACGTTGGTCCGAAGCGTCGGGTCGAACTGACCGCGCGAGTCGAGCTTGGCGTCGGTGCTTTGGCGCAGGAACTCGTTGGCGAGCATTACCTGATAGAAGACGCGGTAGTACATCGCGTTCACCATGCTATTGTCCGCGCCCCAGAGTCCGGTATTGAGGTCGGGGAGACCGGGATCGTTCCACCCGATCACGGCCTCGTCCGTCGGCATCTCTTGCAAGTACCAGTACAACCGCAGGTACTCGCCGAACCCTTCGTCGATGCCCGCGATGTCCGGGTTGCCGTCGGGCCCACGCTGGCCGGTGACGATGAGGCCACCGTAGATCTTCGCGAGGAACGCCCGATACGAATTGGGATCGTTGAACACGTTGGCACTGCTGACACTGCTCTTCGGTGCTACCGTCGGGTCCGTGCAACCCATTGCCGCGAAGCACAGGAGGGCGGCGGTAACGCTGAATGTCTTGACCGTGCGATTCATGGTTCCGTCCCCCCTAAAACCGGATGTCGAGCCCGGTGCTGATCGTCCGGGCGCGAGGATAGATGTTGTTGTCGATGCCGTTCAGGCCCGACGTCGGGTCCACGCCCGTGTAGCCGGTGAGTGTAAATGCGTTCTGGATCGTGCCGAAGAGACGGAACTGCTGCCCCCGGTACGTGCCGGCGTAGCCGAGCGTGATGTTGTCCATGCGGAGGAACGAAGCGTCCTCCACGAAATAGTCGGAGTAGTACTGGGGCACGACGAAGCCGGTCTTGAGCACCGACGTGTGCAGGTTACTCGGCATTCCCGAGCCCGTCAGGTTCTGATAGGCGCCATTGGCGGACGCCACGTTGTTATACACCCAGTTGCCGAGGTATGCCCGCAGCGTCAGGCTGACGTCGAA
>QHTW01000211.1:0-3402 GCA_003220955.1 Gemmatimonadota bacterium
CCCAGTGGCAGGGTGCCCGCGACCGAATGGATCTTCGTCGTCTCGAGCGCCTCGTCGAGGCTCATCCTCGGCAGGATGGTGGGCAGGCGGCGGGCGAGCATCGTCTTGCCTGACCCCGGTGGACCGACCATCAGGATGTTGTGCCCACCCGCGGCCGCGACCTCGAGGGCGCGCTTCGCGTGCGGCTGCCCCTTCACTTCGGCGAAGTCCACGTCGTCCCTGGCGCGCTCGGCAAACAGCCGCGCGACATCGATCGACGCTCCGGGAAGCTCGGCCCGGCCGTCGAGAAAGTCCGCGATCTCGGCGAGGCAGCTTGCGCCGAGGACGCGCAAGCCAGCGACGACGCCCGCTTCTGACAGGTTTTCGCGGGGCAGAATCAGGGCGTCGAGGCCGGCGGCTCGGGCCGCCAGCGCCACGGGCAAGGCGCCGCGCACGGGCCGGATGGCGCCCTCCAAGCCCAGCTCCCCCAGGACGGCGATCTTGCCGAGCCGCTCGGCCGCGACCTGTTCGGTCGCGGCAAGGATCCCCACCGCGATCGGCAGGTCGAACGCGGAGCCCTCCTTCCTTATGTCGGCAGGGGCCAGATTGACCGTAATGCGCTTGAGGGGAAACGTGTAGCCGGTGTTGGCGAGCGCCGAGGAAACGCGGTCGCGGCCTTCTTTTACCGCGCCCTGGGGCAGCCCGACCGTTACGAACGTCGGGAGACCGCTGGCGATGTCGGTCTCGACCTCGACCAGGTACGCATCAATCCCCAGGACGGCGGCCGAGCGGACGCGCGCGAGCATCACGCAGGCTACGTTTAGCAGCGTCGGGGGCGTACCCAAAAGCCCGCCGTGCGGGTCTAAATGACGCCTTGGGGAGGATATGCGTATAGAGGTCGTGCCTGTTCGAACATTTTTGCTCGCGGGACTGGCTGCGGCGCTCGCGGCGACGACGGGGTGTGGCCCGAGCCGGGGCGGCGCTGCTCCAAAGGTCCCCGTCAGCGTCGCGCGCGTTGAACGCCGCGCCTTGCCATACGAGCTGGACGCGACCGGGACGGTAGAGCCGATCCGTGCGGTCGATGTGCGGGCACAAGTGAACGGCACGATCCTGCACGTGAACTTCTCCGAAGGCGACGAAGTCGCCGCCGGGCAAGTGTTGTTCGAGATCGATCCCCGCCCCTATCGCGCGGCCTTGCAGCAAGCGGAAGCGATGCTGCTCCGCGACCTCACAACGGCGGAGAGCGCGGCGCGCGAGGCGGCCCGGTATAAGACGTTAGCGACGACGAACACGGTCACGCAAGAAGACTTCGAGGCAAAGCAGGCGGCGGCCGACGCGGCCGCCGCGGCTGCCCGCTCCGACTCGGCTGCGGCCGCGATCGCCCGCCTCAATCTCGAGTACGCGACCGTGCGCGCGCCGATCGGCGGCCGCACCGGACGTCTGCTGCTCCACGAGGGAAATCTCGTGCGTGCGGGAACCGATCCGCTCGTGTCGATCGTGCAGATGCGCCCGATTCTGGTGCGCTTCCCCGTCCCGGCGCTCAACCTGCCGGCGTTGCGACAGCGAGCCGGTCAGGAGCTCGCCGTGATCGCCCTGCCGGCGCGCGATTCCGCGTCCGCCGTGCACGGCATCCTTTCCTTTCTAGACAACCAGGTCGACACCACAACCGGCACGGTGTTGCTGAAGGGGCGCTTTTCCAATCGCGACGGCGCCCTGTGGCCTGGCGAATATGTCACCGTAACGCTGGTGCTGGGCGTCCAGAATGACGCGGTCGTAGTGCCGAGTCAGGCGGTCATGCAGGGTCAACAGGGTACCTACCTCTTCGTCGTCAACAACGACGGCACCGCGGCGACGCAACCCGTGACCGTGGAACGCACGCTCGACAGTCTCAGCGTCATTGCGGGCGTGCCGGCGGGCACCCTGGTGGTGACCGATGGTCAGCTGCGTCTCACGCCGAACGCCAAGGTCGACATCCGCGGCGGTCCAACGACGGAGACCTCGGGTGGTGGGGGAAACCCGAAATGAGCTTCTCGGGGCTGTTTATTCGTCGTCCCGTCGCAACGACGCTCGTGATGTTCGGCATCCTCATGTTCGGCCTGATGGCGTACCGGCTGCTGCCCGTGAGCGACCTCCCGAACGTCGATTTCCCCACGATCACCGTCGGGGCCGGCCTGCCGGGCGCGAGCCCACAGACGATGGCCGCCGCCGTGGCAACGCCGCTCGAGAAGCAGTTCTCGACGATCGCCGGCATCGACGCCATGACCTCATCGAGCACGTTGGGCAGCACGAACATCACGCTCACGTTCACCCTGTCGCGCGACATCGACGCCGCTGCCCAGGACGTGCAGGCGGCAATCTCCAAGACCCTCCGCCAGCTGCCACCCGGTATGCAGCCGCCGTCGTACAACAAGTCGAATCCGGCGGACTCGCCGATCCTGTACCTGGCGCTGACGTCCGGCACGCTCCCGCTGTCGGTGTTGGACGAGTACGCCGAGACATTCCTCGCGCAGCGCCTATCGACGGTCAGTGGCGTCGCGCAGGTGCAGGTGTTCGGGTCCGGCAAATACGCTGTGCGGATCCAGGTGGATCCGAAGGCACTGGCCTCGCGTGGTATCGGCCTGGATGAAGTGACCGCTGCCGTGTCGGCGGGTAATCCGAACCTCCCGACCGGAACGCTGTGGGGTCCGCAGCGCGCGTACACGGTGCTGGCCGATGGATCCATCTCGAGCGCGCCGGAGTTCCGGCAGCTCGCGGTTACCTACCAGAACGGCGCACCGGTCCGGCTCCAGGACGTGGCGCGCGTGCTCGACGACGTCCAAGACTCGCGCAACGCGAGCTGGTACGATGGCAAACGCGCCATCGTTCTGGCGATCCAGCGCCAGCCCGGCACGAACACCGTGCAGGTCGCGGACGCGGTGAAAGCCACGGTCGCCTCGCTCTCCGGGCAGATGCCCGCGTCCGTCGAGGTCAACACCCTGTACGACCGCTCGGTCTCCATCCACCAGTCGGTCAACGACGTGCAGCTGACGCTGCTCGTCACGCTGTGCCTTGTGGTGATGGTGATCTTCCTGTTCCTCAAGAACTTGTCGGCGACGGTCATCCCGAGCCTGGCCCTGCCGTTCTCGATCATCGGCACATTCACGGTGATGTATCTGATGGGCTACAGCCTCGACAACTTGTCGCTGATGGCCCTCACGTTGTCGGTCGGATTTGTGGTGGACGACGCGATCGTGATGCTCGAGAACATCGTGCGCCACATGGAGATGGGAAAACGGCCGATGCAGGCGGCACTCGACGGCGCGCGCGAGATCGGCTTCACGATCTTGTCGATGACGCTGTCGCTCACGGCCGTGTTCATCCCCGTGCTGCTGCTGGGCGGCATCATCGGGCGGCTGTTCCACGAATTTGCCGTCACGATCGGCG
>QHTW01000211.1:3419-3956 GCA_003220955.1 Gemmatimonadota bacterium
ACGCCGATGCTGTGCAGCCGCTTCCTCCGCCCACCCAAAGAGGGGCACCATGGACGGTGGTACGAAGCGACGGAACGCGTCTACCAGCGCGGCCTGGGTCTCTACGAGCGGTCGCTGGGCTGGGTCATGGACCGTCGCGGCCTGGCGCTCGTCTTTTCGGCGGGAATCCTGGTGGCCACCGGCGTGCTGTTTGTCCTCGTGCCCAAAGGGTTCATTCCCACGGAAGACACCGGTCAGATCCAGGGCACCACGGAAACGCTGGAAGGCAGCTCGTACGAGAACATGCGCGACCATCAGCTCGCGGTCGCCGACATCCTGCGCGGCGATCCCAACGTGGCGCACTTCATGTCGTCGGTTGGCGGGGGGACGATGAACCAGGGCCGTCTCAGCATTCGGCTCAAGCCGCGCACTCAACGATTGCCCGCGGATGCGGTGCTGCGCGAGCTGAATCCCAAGCTCAACAGCGTACCGGGCATTCGGACCTACCTGCAGGTGCCCGCCTCCATCCGCGTCGGCGGCCGGCCGACCAAGACGCAG
>QHTW01000212.1 GCA_003220955.1 Gemmatimonadota bacterium
TCGCGCCTCCGCTTCGGACCGAAGAACTACATCGTTCTCGGCGGCGCGTTGGTGTCGCTGGCACTGGGTTACTGGTTTTTGTCGAGAGGTTCCACAACGCTCGCGCCGGTGCTGCTCGTCCTAGGCTACTGCGTGTTGTTTCCCGTAGGCCTGGCCCTTTAGCACCTCCGCTCCCCCAATGGCACGGGCGAATAGCTCAGCGGTTCAGAGCGCCTGCCTTACACGCAGGATGTCGGGGGTTCGAATCCCTCTTCGCCCATTGGTGTAGCAGCCCGTAACGGGAGGAACGTACACGGTGAGAGCGCTTCAATTCGCATTGGCGATGTCGATCGGCGTGGCGACAACTGCCGCCGCGCAGCAGATCGCGGCGCCGCAGCAACCGTCCGTGCGCCTGCTGGTCCTGCCCTTCGAAGCTGCGTCCGCCGACTCAGCCGCGAGCATGTATCGGATGCCGTGCGTAATCGCGTCAATTCCCTCGTCAAGAACAAGGTTCTGGTGGTTCCGAAGGAGAAGCTCTGCGAAGCGCTCAAGCAGTCGGGCTTCCCTTGCGACGGCCTGCTCGACGATCAGCAGGCGAGACAGCTGGCGCGATTCCTCCAGGTCCATGCGTATACGACCGGCACACTGGCGAAGAACGGCGCAACGTTGAGTGCCAATGTCGAGATGATCGACATTGGCAGCTCCGGCATCTCCGGCCGCTTCCCCGCCACCAACGGCAATCCTGGAACGGCGGCGGCCTTGGCAGAAGTCATCGCGCAGCGCATCGCCTCGACGGTGCGGGTGAGCGAGCCGATCCGCAACTGCAACGATGAGCGCAAGAAGGGGGCATTCGCGCGCGCGCGGAGCGAAGCGCAGAAGGCCCTGACCATCGACCCGAATTCGACCGGCGCGTGGCTCTGCATCTCAACAATTTACGAATCACAGCGGATGCCACCAGACAGCATCATTGCGGTCAACGAGCGTGCGCTGAAAGGCGACTCGCTCAACGGCACCGCACTCGAGAATATCGCCCGCTCCTATCAGCAGAAGAACGACACACTTAAGGCGATGGAGGCCTTCATCCGGCAGCTCGCGGGCGAGCCGCGCAACACGCAGAAGCGGCTCGGGATCGCGCAACTGCTCCGGCAGATGAAGCAGTACCCTCGGGCCATCGCGGTCCTGGACGACGGACTCAAGGTGATGCCCGGCGATGCGCAGCTGCTCGACATGAAGCTCACGGTTTGCACCGAGGCGTCGAATTTCCGCTGCGCCCTCGACGTGTGGCTTGCGAAGTTCGACCACGACAGCACGGTCCGCGGGGACACGACGTTCCTGAAACCGGCGCTCGGCGCGGCCCAACAAGTCTCCGACACGCAGGCCCTGCTCAAGTTCACGGACTCGGCGATCCGCCATTTCCCGAACAACCTGAGTTTCATCAAGGCGCGCGCGGGGGCGTTGGAGCTCGCGGGCAAAACCGACTCGGCGATGGTGTACTACAAGAAAGCGCTGGCGCTGGAACCGAACGACGCCGGGACGAGCCTCCAGATCGCCAAGGCGATCGTCGATGCGGCGGTGTGGGACACGACCGGTCAGCGCGACACGGTCGCTGTGAAGCCGCGACGCGCGGCGTTTGTGTCGAAGATCGACGCGTCCAAGCCCTACTTGAAACCGGGACTGACCTCGCCGGACTCGACCCAGCGGCTCGCGGCGGCAGTCATCATGTTGACCGGGGGCTCCAAGCTCGCCCAAGCCGGCGCGTACGGCGCGGCCTACCCGTGGCTCGACTCCCTGCTCACGCTGATCGCGCCGAGAAACCCCGCCGACTCGCTGGGGCCCAAACAGCAGGTTCGCATCAACGCGAGCTTCTGGTATGGGCTGTCGTCGGTGCTGACCTTGAACGGGCCGTATCAGGAAATGACCAAGGCGAAAGGTGCGAGCCGCTGCCCGCAGGCGCACGCGGTGTTCGATCGCCTCACGCGGACCAAGAGCGCGCTGCTCTTGGGCCGGCGCGTGCATCCGCCGACGGCGGATCAGATGCTGGGGTTCGTCGCCCAGTACGAGCGGGCAAAGCCTTCGGTCCAGAACGCGTTCAAGTGCAAGCCGCCGTTGAATTGACCTGACCGCAGGTCTATATTCCGGCGCTCCGTGAGGGGCTTGGGGCTGGGGGCTGTAGCTCAGCTGGTTAGAGTGCCGGTCTGTCACACCGGAGGTCGCGGGTTCGAGCCCCGTCAGCCCCGTCCAGCCCCGCTCTGAAAAAGTGACACCAAGCCCCCGCCCCTTATTGGCGGGGGTTTTCGTATTTTGGAGCGTGCCAACGGCTGCCTCTGACGCCCGTTCCATCCCGTACCATGTCCCGGTCCTATCCGCCGCGGTGCAGGCGTGGGCGGAGGGAAGCCGGCGGGCGGTCGATGCGACGCTCGGCGGCGGCGGCCATGCAGCGATTCTTCGAGGCCTAGGGGCTCAGGTTTTGGGAATTGATCGCGATCCCGACGCCATTGCCGCCGCGCGCCAGCGGCTCGGCACCGACGCAGTCGAGTATCTCGAAGCCTCCTTTGCCGCCCCTGCCGCCCTTGCCGCCGTTGCTGAATTTCATCCCGACCGCATCCTGCTCGATCTGGGCGTCAGCTCCCATCAGATCGACACCGCGGAGCGGGGGTTCACCTTCCGTCCCGGCGCGCCTCTTGATATGCGAATGGGGAGTCAGGAGTCAGGAGCCGGGAGCCGGGGGTTTACAGCACGCGATGTTTTGAACACGTGGCCCACTGCGCGACTCATAGCTCTCTTCAGCAACTATGCCGACGAGCGCCGCGCCCGCGCGCTCGCCAAAGAGATCGTGCGGCGCCGCCTCAATGCGCCATTTGCGATCAGCGACGACTTCGTGAATGCCATCCGGGCGGTCCTTGGTCCGCGGTCGGGGCCACCCGACTTCGCGCGCCTGTTTCAGGCGCTGCGTATCGCCGTCAACCAGGAAATCGACTCGCTGGTCGCCGCGTTGCCGGCATTGCGTGATGCCCTCGTCCCCGGCGGCCGGCTCGGCGTCATCACCTATCACTCCGGCGAAGACCGAATAGTGAAGAACGAGTTTCGCGACTGGGCGCGCGATTGCATCTGTCCCCCCAAGCAGCCGATCTGCACCTGCCGCGGCCGGGCGTTGGGCCGGGTGCTCACCAAGAAACCAATCCTGCCCGAGTCTGGCGAAAGCGCCGTCAATCCTCGCGCTCGATCGGCGCAGTTTCGCGTCTTCGAGAAGGCGGCCCCGGGTGACGTTTAGAGGCCGCCACTGGATCGCATTCTGGCTTGTCGCGTTGCTCGCGGCGCTGTGGCTCGTGATCGCCCGGCAGACGGCGGCGCTCAATGCGGCGCGCGCGCTCACCGACCTGCGCGAGGCGCGCGCGTCGTTGGAGGGCCGCCGCGCGGAACTGGAGCGCCGCGTCCGCATCGCGCAGAGCCGCTCCGTGCTGCTGCCGCGCGCCCGGAAGCTGGGACTGCGACTGCCCGCTGATACCGAGATCATTCTGATTCCGGCGCCACCTTCACAACCTCCGGAACGGCCGTTCTAATGGCCAAGCCCCTGGTGCGCCTGCGGGTCGTGGAGATCGGGATCGGGATCGCGCTGCTCGCGCTCGTCCTCCGGGCCGCTCAGGTGCAGCTCATCGAAGGGCGCAGGTACGCCGCGGCCGCGAAGGCGCAGCGGACCGAGCGAGTCGTGCTCGACGCCCGGCGCGGCACGCTGTACGACCGTCACGGCCTGGGGCTCGCGCTGACGCAGGAGACGTATCACGTGGGGATCGCGCCCAACGAGCTCCGCGATCCCTCGCGCGACGCCGGGACCATCGCCCGCCAGCTGCGGCTCGCGCCCCGCGACGTCGAGCGCGCCTTGCACCGCCGCTACGCCTGGTTCGCCGGTCCGTTCACGCCGCCCGAAGTGCAGCCGCTGCGCACCCTGCGCGGCATCCACCTCGAGCCCGTGTTGCGGCGCTTCTATCCGTCGGCTGACTTCGCCCGCGCCGTGATCGGCAGGGTAGGCGACGACGGTCGCGGCGGGGGCAGTGGTGGCGGTGGCCTTGAGCGGTTGTTGGACAGCCTGTTGGCCGGGACACCGGGCTCCGCTGTCGTGCTCAAGGATCGCGAAGGTCGTGAGTACGAATCGCCCGCCCGAGTGATTGCCGATCCGGTGGCTGGCAGCGACGTAGTCCTCACGCTCGACGCCGAGCTGCAGGAGATCGCGCAGCGGGCGCTCGACGACGCGATCGAAAACATGCAGGCGGACGGCGGGGACGTCGTGATGCTCGATCCCCGGGCGGGGGAGATTCTGGCGGTCGCGTCGCGGCGCGCCGATGGCAGCATGCGGCCCAGTGCTTTCACGGAGACGTTCGAGCCGGGATCGCTGGCGAAGATCTTTGCCGCGGCCGCCCTCATCACGTTCGATCGGGTGCGCCCCGGCGAGCGCGTGTCCGGCGAAGGGGGTCGCTACCGGCTCGCGGACCGCGTCGTCACGGACGAGCACCCGTTGCCGTCGCTCACGCTGGCGGACGCGATTCGCGTCTCGAGCAACATCGCGCTCGTGAAATTCGCCGCGCGGCTCGAGCCGGATCAGCAGTATGGCGTGCTCCGGGCGTTCGGGTTCGGCGCCCCGACCGGCGTGGATTTCCCGGCGGAATCCCCGGGGCGGCTCCGACCCCCGCGCGAGTGGTCACGTCCCAGCTCGGCGAGTCTCGCGATCGGCTACGAGCTGGCCGTCACGCCGATCCAGCTCGCGGCCGCGTACGGAGCGATCGCCAACGATGGCGTGCTGCTCGAACCGACGTTGATTCGCGAGGTGCGCGATCCCCGTGGCGCGCTGCTGTATCGCCATCACCCCGAGCCGGTGCGTCGCGCGGTGTCGCCGCAGGTCGCCGCCAAGCTGCGGGATTTGCTCCGCGGTGTGGTCGACCCCGGGGGGACAGGCGAGCGCGCCGCGCTCGCGAACTTCCAACTCGCCGCGAAGACCGGCACAGCGCGGCGCGTCGTCGGCGGTCACTACGCCGCCGGTCAGTACACGGCGTCGTTCGCGGCGTTGTTTCCCGCCGACGCGCCGCAGCTCGTCGTCGTGATGAAGATCGACAATCCGCAGAAAGGGAGTTACTTCGCGGCGCAGACCGCGGCCCCGGTCACGCGCTCGATGCTCGAGCAGGCGCTCGCCGCGCGCACGGTCGCCCTCGATCGCGCCCGCCTCTCCAACGTCGCGCCCACGACCGATCGCGCGCCGCTCGACGAGCCCGACGGCGTCGTGCCTTACGTCGTGCAGTGGCCGTACGTCCCCGACACGGCCGCGGCCCAACCGGACCGCGTCGTTCCCAACGTCACCGGCCGCCCCCTGCGCGAAGCCGCGCGCACGCTGCACCGGCGTGGCTTCCGCGTCGTCGTGAAGGGCTGGGGCGTGGTGCACCACACTTGGCCCGCGGCCGGTGACAGCGCCGCCGCGGGCACGACCGTCACGGTGTTCGCAGAGCTGCCCCCGAGTTCCGCCCCCACTCCTGCTCGTCCGTGAGTCGATCGCTGCAGGAGGTCGTGGACGCGCTGGCGCGCGCCGGCATCTTGGTCGATGCACCGGATCGGCGCGTCGCGCGCTTGCCGGACATCACCGGTCTCACCGCGGATGCGCGCCGGCTCCAGCCTGGGATGCTGTTCTGCGCCGTGCACGGCGCAGTACTCGACGGTCATCAATTCGTCGCCGAGGCGGCGGCACGCGGCGCCGCCGCCGCGCTCGTCGAATCGCGCCAGAGTGTCGCCCCGGCGCTGTTGCAGATCGTGGTGCGCAACGGCCGGCGGGCCGCCGCGATCGCCGCCGAAGCGTGGTATCGGCGGCCGGCGGCGCGACTGCAGATGATCGGCGTGACCGGAACGAACGGGAAGACGACGTCCGTCCTTCTGGCGCAGCACGTGTTGAGTACGCTCTGGCCGATGGGGGCGATCGGAACGCTGGGCGCCTTCGATCCCGCGGGCGCTCCCGTCGAAAGCGAAGCCGGCAATCTGACGACGCCGGGCCCGATCGATCTGCAGGCGACGCTCGCGGCGCTGGTCGATCGCGGCGCCGGCGGCGTGGCGATGGAAGTCTCGTCGCACAGTCTCGATCAAGGGCGCGTAGAGGGCCTCGTGTTTCGCGCGGCGATCTTCACCAATCTCACGCGCGACCATCTCGACTATCACGAGACCTTCGACGCCTACTTTGCGGCCAAAGCAAGGCTCGTCGGGTACCTCGCCGACGCGGGGCTCGCGGTGATCAACGCCGACGATGCGGCCTGGGCGCGCCTGCCGCGCACACCCCGGCGCATCACGTTCTCGGCGACCACGCAGGCGGCGGACGTCACGGCGCGAGACGTGCGGGTGGACGCGACAGGCGCGCGGTTCAGTCTGGTAACGACGCAGGGCAGCCATCCCGTGACGCTGCCGCTGCTCGGCCGGTTCAACATCGCGAACGCTCTTGGCGTGGCGGCGTGTGCGGTGGGTCTCAACGTGTCGGCCCGTGTGGTCGCCGAGCGCCTCTCGGAGGCACCGCAAGTTCCCGGGCGCATGGAGCGCATCGCCGTCGATCCCTGCGTCGTCCTGCGCGATTACGCGCACACGCCCGACGCTCTGGAACGCGCCTTGGAAACGGTGCGCGAGGTGACGCCCCCGGGAGGACGCGTCATCGTCGTGTTCGGCGCGGGCGGGGACCGGG
>QHTW01000213.1 GCA_003220955.1 Gemmatimonadota bacterium
GGATCTGCTGGAGATACGTGGCGGTCGCCTCCCCCTCCATCGACGGATTTGTGGCGACGATAACCTCACGCACCTCCGAGCCGTTCGTCAACCTCTCGAGCAGCCGGTCGAGATGCAGCTCGTCGGGCCCGATGCCATCCAGGGGCGAGATGCGGCCGCCCAGGACGTGATAGCGGCCGCGGTAGCGGCCGGCGCGCTCGATCGCGCTGACGTCACCCGATTCTTCGACCACGCAGAGCAGGGCCGCATCGCGCCGCGGGTCGCGGCAGATCGGGCACGGATCCTCATCCGCGAGATTGCCGCACGTCCGGCACGGCATGACCTTCCCGCGGACCCGCCGGATGGCGTCCGCCAGCCGCTCCGCGGTTTCCGTAGGTTGCTTCAGTAGATGGAACGTGAGCCGTTGAGCGGTCTTGCGTCCGATGCCGGGGAGCTTAGCGAGCTCCGCCACGAGCTCCTCGATGGCGGACACGGGCGCCGCGGGCCTACAGCGTGGGCAGCTGGAATGGGAAGGGCAGACCCGACGCCAACTTTCGCACCTCGGCCTGATACAATTCGGCCGCGCGCTTCTGCGCCTCCGCCACCGCGGCAAGGACGAGATCTTCGAGCATCTCGATGTCCCCCTGGCTGACCGCCTGAGGATCGATCTTAATGCCGCGAATGTGCCCCCGCCCGTCGACCGTGGCCTGGACCATGCCGCCACCGGCCGAGACGGTCAATGTCTGCTGCGCCAGCTGTGTCTGGATCTCCGTAAGCCGCCCCTGCATCTGCTGGGAGAGCTGGAGCAGGCTAGATAAATCCGCCATATGTCGAAAGTTACCCCTCGTGTCACCGTTGGCAAGCTATTCGAGCAACTCCAAATCTAATGCGTCTACGGCGGCGCTCAGGGTGGGGTCTTTTGCGCGCAGACTCTTGAGGCGCTCCGCACTAGCCCCCTCGGCGGTCATGCGTGACGGCGGCGACGCAGCGGTCTTGCCGGCGCCCTGCTCGACGACTTTGATCCGCGGCGCCTCGCTGATGTAGCGTCCGACCAGCTGCGCAATCGTTTCGCGCTGTCGTTCGAGACCTTCGGCGTGCACGGCATGTCCCGGTCGCACCATGACGTCGCGACCCTCGACAGCGGCGACCTCCGATTCCGCCAGCAGGCTGCCGAGCAGCGGCGTCTTGGCGCGCGCGTCGCTGACGACGTGGGCCCACACCGAGCGGACGTTGTCGAGCGTGGGCTCGAGCTTCTGGCCGGTCGGACGGTTGGACGGTTGGACGGTTGGACGGTTAGGCGATGGCGGCGGTTCGGCCGCCGGTGCTTGCGCGGGTGACCGTTCGACAGTCCGACTGTCCGTCGGTCCGACGCCCTTCAACGCATCAATGACCTCCGACAATTCCACCGTCCGATCCAGCATCGCCCATCGCAGCAACAGCACTTCCACGAGCAGTTCCGACTCGCTCAGGATCGTCAGCAGCCGGACGATATCGGATGGCGGCAACTGCGGCGCATACTCGCGCACGACCGCCATCAGCCCCTCCGTGATTCCTTCCGGCTGGCCACCCACGCCGACCAGCAACAGCGCGCGGAGCGTCTCGGCGGCCCCGTTTACGAATTCGCCGAGGTCCGCGCCGGCCTCGAGCAGCCGGTCGACCAGAGGAAAAATGGCTCCGGAGTCGCGCTCCACGATGGCGCGCAGCATCTCGCTGTACAGCTCGTCGGGAATCAGCCCCAGCACTTCGCGCACCCGCGCCGCGGTGACCGGCCCTTCACCGAAGGAGAGCACTTGATCCAGCAGCGACAGCGCGTCGCGCATTCCGCCATTGGCGCTGCGAGCGATAAGATGCAGCGCGTCGTCCTCGACCTGCAGTTGCTCAGTCCGGGCCACCGCTTTCAGCCGGGCGACGATGGCGTGCGGGCCGATGCGGCGGAAGTCGAAGCGCTGCAGTCGCGACAGAATCGGTGCCGCCGTATTGGCGATCTTCTGTGGCTCGGTGGTCGCAAACACGAACACGACGCGGGGCGGCGGCTCCTCGAGAATCTTGAGCAGCGCGTTCCACGCCTCGCGGGTGAGCATGTGCGCTTCGTCGACGATGTAAACCTTTGAGCCTGATTCGGTACTGGCGGCGTACATGGCGCGCTCGCGGAGATCGCGCGCGTCGTCCACGCCGCGGTTGGATGCGGCGTCGAGCTCGACGACATCCAGGTTGGCCGCGCCGGTCCAGATGCGCCGGCAGGCATCGCACTCGCCGCACGGCTCGCCGGTGGTGCTTCCGCTCCGGCGCTCGCAATTCAGGGCCATCGCGAGGATGCGGGCCGCCGTGGTCTTGCCGACGCCGCGTGGCCCGGCGAACAGGTACCCGTGGGCAACACGCCCCTGCGCCACCGCGCCGCGCAGCGCGGCCGCCACGTGATCCTGGGCGATGAGATCGGAGAACTGCTTTGGACGATACCTGCGCGCTAATGCGATCATCGGTGGAAATCTACATTAAAGCGCGAATGTAGAATGTCCAATGATCAATGGACATTGAACATTGATCATTGAGAGTTGATATTTCGTCTGCCCCAGGTCCGCAGGCTTTCCGCTCGTGAACCGCGTCAGGCCCCCGCAGGGAGCAGCGCTAAGCGATGCCGGGATTCGTTGCGGGGTGCCTGGGGCATTTCACTTCCAATAATCAATGTCCAATGTTCAATGATCAGTGTTCATTGAACATTGATCATTGAACATTGATAATTCGCCAAGGCGCACTCCCCTCAGCGACAATCGACCTTTCCAGGAGCAGCGCGTGGGGGAACAGTAACCGTTAGGTATTGGCGCAACCCATTCGCAATCACCGCGAGACTGGTCGTTCCCGCCTGATCGGGCTTCAGCGTCACCGTACCGAGCGTGCTGTCTTGCGCGATGTGCATGACACGGAAGATGCGCGCGTCGGCGACGGCGGCGCGTAAGCCAAGCAGCAGGGTGGGATTGGCGAACGCATCCTGTGCCGAGACCCTCAGCACGATCTCGCTGTCGGGCCGGATTGCGAAATGACCCGAAACGCTCGCCAGACCGCACGCCACCGCGAGCTCCGCCGCCGGCCCGGCCGCGACGTTGAAGGCGACCTGCTTTTCGACGACTCCGATCGTCCCGATCACCGTCGCCGAGCCCGCCCGCTCGCCGAGCGTCACGCCAACGCGGACCTGTCCACTGGCGTCTGTCGCGGCCGTGGCCGGCTGAATGCGCGCGTTGATGCCCGTGAACGCCACTGTCTGAGCCGGTAGCAGCGCACCGGTCGAGTCGCGAGCCTCGAAAACCAATGGCCGCGGCAGCTGCGTCGCGGCAGTGCCGCGCTGTCCGCCGCCGGCAACGAAACCGGACCGTTCGGAGGCCCTCGGGGATCCTGTTGGTGCTGGGGGCGCTGGGGGCGCTCGCGGAGCTGAAGGGGGTGGAGGAGGGACGGCCGGTGGTTTTGAGGTGCCCCGCACGTGCGCGACCGTAACCGTTCGACGTGCCGTCGAGCGGCGCGCGCACCCCTCGACCGCGGCAAGCATCGCGGAGTCCGCGCCGAGTAACCGAAAATCGTGGCGATCGCGCTCCGTCGGCTCGAACGTCAAACAGTTGTGGCTGACGAGCTGTGCGAGCTCGTCGGACGACAGCGCGGATCCCGACAGCAGGCGCACCAGATCGCTCTTCCGCAGCGGTGCGGATCCCTGCAGCAGGAGGAGCACGGCCATCAACCCACCTAAGGCCGCGGACATCCGGAGTGCTCGTAGCGGCTTTCGACCGAATCCACGGCCGCGTACATGACCTGATCTTGCGTCGCTCGACGCTGATCGAATGACGCCATGCGCGCCCGCCGCTCCCCGTTGTAGGTCATCCAGAGGTTTTCCATCGCCACAAGCCCGGTAGCCAGGCCGCCGCAATCCATTCGGCCGTTCTCAAACAGCGCCGCGCGATCGTGGAAATTGCGCACCGCGCGCGACAGCGAGTCGCTCAGGCGATCAAAGCGCGCAAACGGTGATGCCGCGACGGCGGGGGGCTGTGCGACAGGCTGCGGCACCGCGACGGGGGGGGGCTGTGGGACCCGTATGGGCGGGGGCACCGCTGCAGGTGGCGGCGCGGCGGGCGGCGCATTGCCCGCGGGCCGGCGACGCGCTGCCGGCGACGGCGGCGCGGACGTGCGCGCTGTGATCTTCGAGACGAACTGCTTCGCGCGGTCGAACCAGCCGACCCACGGCGGCGTCATGTGCGGTTTGCGCAGCGCGAAGTACCAGTATCCCCCGGCGCCCACGCCCGCTACCACCAGGAGCATCGTCAGCCGCCTGAGCAAGGGGCCGCGGCGTGTGCGGCGACGCGGCTTCGGAACGGAGACCGGAGTGCGGGGCCGCCTTTTCTCGGGCTCCTCGTCGAGCAACCGAAACCTGGGACCCGACGGGCGTCGCGGCGCCGGAGGTGGCTGCGGCATCGGCGGCGGCGGTGGAATCGATGCCACTGATTCGGGCGTGACGGCCCACGGCAGATCATCCGGCTTGCGCGCCGGCGGAGGAGGCGGCTCGATCTTCGGCGGTGGCGGCGGCGCCGGTGGCGGCGGTGGCGGCGGTGGCGGCGCTGCCTGCTTTAGTGGCGGTGGTGGCGGCTCGGGCTTCGGTGGCGGTGCCGGTTCGTCGTCCGCACTCGTCTTGACGACGGGAATGTCGTCGGCACTCGA
>QHTW01000214.1 GCA_003220955.1 Gemmatimonadota bacterium
AGTACGGGGAGTCGCATGCACCGCTCGGCGGCATGCGCGTCCCCGACGCCTGGCTGGAACAGCTCGAGCATCGTCTCGAGCTCACTACGAGGAAACGCGATGAGCGAGCCGCTTCCGATCGGTAGTAAGGCACCCGCCTTCAAAGCTCCGGCGTCGGATGGCCGGACCTACGCCCTGGCGGATCTGTTGAAGAACGGACCGGTGGCGCTGGTCTTCTATCCGGGCAACAATACGCCCGGCTGAAACCGCCAACTCTCCGCCGTGCGCGATGAGATGGCCAAGTTCGAGTCAGCAAAAATGCAGCCGCTGGGCGTGAACCCCGCGAGCGTGGAGAGTCATCGCGGCTACGTCGAGAAGTTTCAGTTCACCTTCCCGCTGCTCTCGGATCCCGAGCGCACGATCGCCGGCGCGTACAACGCGCTGAAGGACGATGGCCAGCGGATTCAGCGGACGGTCTATGTGATCGGCCGCGACGGCACCGTGCACTTTGCGCAGCGCGGCACCCCTCCCGTAGACGACATCGTCCGTGCCGCCTGATTTGCACGGCAAGGTTGTCCTCGTCACCGGCGTGGGCCGGGTCGGACAAATCGGTCATGCGGTGGCCCGCGGTATCGGCCGCGCCGGCGGCTCGCAGACGTCAACGCCGTCGGGCTCGCCGATCGCGTCAAGGAGTTCGGGGCGGAGGGGATCGCGGCGAAAGCCTCGGCCGGCGACCTGACGCAGCCCGAGACCGCGCGCGCCGCGACCGCCATGGCGCAGGCGCAGTTTGGCGGGCTCGACGTGGTGGTGAACGTCGCGGGCGGTTTCTTCAGTTATGGGCCGTTCACCGAGGTCAAGCCCGAAATCCTCGATCGTGAGCTGTCCGTCAACTTCAAGACCGCATTCTACATGTGCCAGGCTGCCGTCCCGCTCCTGCTCACGCGCGGGGGCGGCGCGATCGTCAACTTCGCGTCGATCGCCGTGGTGCGGTCGCTCATGCATATGTCGGCGTACAGCGCGGCAAAGTCGGCCGTCGCCGGACTCACCCGCGAACTGGCGCGCGAATACCGCGATGCCAACATCCGCGTGAACGCGGTGGCGCCCGCGACCGTCCGCACCGCCGACAACGTGGCACAGATGGGCGATACGCAACCACTCGTCGAGTTGGAAGAAGTCGTGAACACGGTTCTGTTTCTGGCGAGTGACGAAGCCAGCGCGATCACCGGCCAGATCGTTCCCATTACCGGAAAAGCGTACTAGTGCGGCTCGAAGGCGCGGCCGCACTCGTCACTGGCGCGGGGCGGCGGATCGGGCAGGCGATCGCCATCGGACTCGCGGAGTCCGGCTGCGACGTCGTCGTGCATTATCATGGCTCCGCGAAGGGCGCCGAAGAGACGGCGGCGGCGGTCCGGAAGGCGGGTCGCCGGGCCGCGCTGGTGTCGGCCGACCTGCGTGACCCCAGCGCCGCGCGGGGCCTGGCCGATCAAGCCGCCCGCGCGCTGCAGCGCCTCGATGTCCTGGTCAACTCGGCGGCCATCATGGTTCGCCAACCGGTGGAAACGGTCACGCCCGAGAGCTGGGACGCGACACTCGATCTCAACCTGCGCGCCATCTTTTTCGTCTCGCAAGGCGCCATCCCGCATCTGCGCCGCACCAAGGGCAAGATCGTCAACCTCGCGGATCTCGCCGGGCTGGAGCCGTGGCCGACCTACATTCCGCACAGCGTCAGCAAGGCGGGGGTCGTGATGCTCACCAAGGCGCTCGCGCGCGCCCTGGCGCCCGATATTGCCGTCAATGCGATCGCGCCCGGGGCTGTGCTCCTGCCCGACGACTGGGATACCCAGTCGCGGGAGCACATTCGCGAAACGACCCCGCTCGAGCGCGTCGGCTCTCCCGCTGACGTCGTGGCCGCGGTGCGATTTCTCCTGGCGGGAACGGATTACGCGACCGGCACGATCCTCGTCGTCGATGGAGGGAGACTCCTCCGCTGAGGGACGTCGTCGTCGTCGGTGGCGGGTGCTATGGGACGTTCTACGTGTCTCAGCTCGCGAAAGCCAAGGCGCGCGGCAAGACCGATTATCGCACGGTCATCGTTGTCGATCGGAACCGAGACTGTCAGGCAAAGCGAGAGTTGGGCGACGCCCCCGATCGGCGGTTCGTGACACAAGACTGGTCCGCGTTCTTCGATGAATGGCTCGCCGACGCACGAGACGACCAAATCGTGCCTTCACCGCACATGCCGCATCTCATGTTCGAGTGGGTGCTGCGCCGGGCGCGGGAACGCTGGCCCACGCGATCCGTATCGGTCGAGCCGGTTCCCGGCGACGTTCCGACGCCGTATGATCGCGGCGGTCGCGGCCCGAATGCGACCCGCTACGTCTCGTGGGCGGACTGGGTCTGCCCGACTCATTGCATCGAGCCGGCGCTGTGCCCGGCGATCGGCGCCCAGCGCACGTGGGAGATGGGGGATACGGTCCGCGACCTTGCGGCACGGCTGCGGGCCGGCGGTCGGCCAGTGCGCGGGCCGGCGCTGTTTGTGTGCAAGCATCACGTCTTCGGTGTGGGGATGTTCTCGACGGAGTCGGTGCGCGCGGGCGATCGACTGGTGGAACAGGCAGGGGCCCCGGGTGAGGCCGAGATCCTCATCGGCACGATCTCCAGCTGCCATGGCGCGCTAAACCTGTTGACCGTCCGACAGTCCGACGGTCCGACATGAATCCCGAGGATCGCCGACGCTACCTCGAGCACGCGCGTGATCTCTTCAATCAGGGCGAGTTCTGGTTAGCGCACGAAGCGTTGGAAACAGTCTGGCGTTCTATTATTAAGAAGGAAGAGGCGCAGGTCTGGCAGGGCTTCATTCAAGCCGCGGCCGCGCTGCTGCACCGGGCCCGCGGGAACCGTCACGGGACTGTCGTCGTTGGAGCGGCAGCGCTCGAGAAGCTGGCCGGTCCGCAGCGACCCGAGATCGAATTCGAAACCGTAGGATTTCGCGCCCAGTTGGCGCGCGCCCTGGCGGGGGAGGGTGATCCTCCGCGACTGGAATTCCGAGCACATGACTAAACGTGTCGCGCTCATCTACGACGTTGTCATCGTCGGGGCTGGTCCTGCTGGGCTATGCGCCGCGCTGTATGCGGGCCGGGGCTTGCTCAAGGCGGTGACGATCGAGCGCGGCGCCCCCGGTGGCGAGCTCCTCAACACCGATCTGATCGAAGACTACATCGGGTTCGAGAGCATCAAGGGGTGGGAGCTGGCGCAGAAGATGACGGAGCATGCCAAGAAGTTCGGCGCCGAGATCGTCACCGATACGGTCGAGCGCATCCACCGGGACGCGGACGGCTGGTTCGACGTCGAGACGGCTCGGGGCGATTCCTACAGGAGTCAGGCAGTTATTCTGACCGCCGGCGGCACGCCGGTGAAGCTCGGCATTCCGGGCGAGAGAGAATATGCCGGGAAGGGCGTCTCGTACTGCGCGGTCTGCGACGGCGCCTTCTTCAGGGGCGAGCGCCTCGCCGTGGTGGGGGGGGGCGACGCCGCCGTCGAGGAGGCCGACTACCTCACGCGCTACGCCAGCAAGGTGCATCTCGTGCATCGGCGCGACGAATTCCGCGCCTCGCAGCTGTTGCAGGAGCGCGCCTTCTCGAACCCCAAGATCGAAGTCATCCGCAACACCGTCGTCCCGGAAATCGTCGGCAACGACAAGGGCGTCACCCACGCCGTCCTCGAGGACAACTCGACCGGCATGCGTTCCAACCTCGATGTCGGGGGCGTGTTCATTTTCGCTGGGTTCAAGCCGAACACGCAGCTCGTGGACGGTCACGTCGATCACGACGCCGGTGGCTATATGATCACCGACAACCGGATGATGACCTCGATGGCGGGTCTCTTCGCCGCGGGGGATGTGCGGAGTCAGGTCACGCGGCAGATCACCACGGCGGTCGGCGACGCCACCACCGCCGCAATCGCCGTCGAGAAGTTTCTCAAGGGACTCCGGGAAGGCGACGGGAAGGCCAAGCAGTGAAGATCGTCCCGATCCCCAACGGCATGTTCGCCGAGAACTGCTATCTCGTCGTGGACGAGGACGCGGGGGAGTGTGCCATCGTCGATCCGGGCGAGGAAGCCGGGCTGATTCTTCACAAAGTGAAGGAGACCGGCACGATGCCCGTCGCCATCTGGCTCACCCACGCGCACATCGACCATGTCCTCGGCGTTCCGAGGATCGCTGCCGAAACCGGCGCGCCGGTTTGGCTGCATCCCGCTGACCGCCCCCTGTATGACGCCGTGCCCGAACAGGCGGCCTGGTTTGGGCTTGCGCCTCCCGGATCACTTCCGCCGCCCGACCACGAGATCGCGCCCGGAGCGCGGCTCTCGGTGGGCGGTCTGGATTTCGAAGCGCGGCATGCGCCCGGTCACTCGCCCGGCAGCGTGTGCCTGGTGGGACCGGGCGTGGTGTTGAGCGGGGACGTGTTGTTCGCCGGGTCGATCGGCAGAACCGACCTGCCGGGCGCCCATTTCGAGACCTTGATCGCGAGTATCGAGCGCGAGTTGCTCCCCCTTTCGGACGACACCATCGTGTACAGCGGACATGGACCCGAAACCACCATCGGACGGGAGCGCCGCACGAATCCCTTCCTCACCGGCGTCAACCGGATCGTCTAAGCCGAAGCCCCGCTGCCTGCGCTGCGGAGCCGAGGTCCAGCCCAAGCCCTGGGGCTGCAAGAATCCGTGCCCGAATTGCGGATTCCCGTATCCCCTGGGCGACTGCTCCGATTGAATCACGTCCTCGCGATCCTGCTGCTCGCGGTCGATTGCGCGACGCGCGCGTGGCGCATTCAGCTCGCGACCTGGGCGGCCGGCGGGCGGCTCAGTTTTCGCGATGCGTTGCGGCTCAACCTCTACGGCGAGGCCGCCTCGACCTTCACGCCGAACCGCCTTGGCGGGGAGCCGGCCCGCTTCCTCGGTATGACCTGGTCCGGACTGCGCGTCGTGCTGGCCCTCGTCGCCCTCGGCGTGGAGGTCGCCGCCGAGTGGCCCGTCTTTGGCGCGGTCGCGCTCGCCCTGGCGGCGTACTATGTGCCCGACTGGAGCCAAGCCGCGGACCGGTTTCTGACGCACAGCCTTGCGCGTGACTTGCTCGGTTTCGAGCTCATCGCGCTCGTGGTGCTGCTCGTCGTCTGGACATTGCAACGGCTGGTGCGACCCGGCGCCATTCGTCACCGTGTGCGGCGCCAGTGGCGCGTCGCGCTGGCCCACGTGCGGCGGGCGCCGTGGTGGGTGCTGTTGGTCGGCGCCGTGCTCACCGTCATCAGTCTCGCCGCGCGCGCCCTGATCTTGCCCGCCCTGGTATGGGGTCACGCCGACGCGCCCCCCTTCGCGGTCATGTTCTTCGGATCGCTGGCGCTGCTCCACGCGCCCCTGGTTGTGCCGCTGCCATCTGGCGGCGGCGGAATCGAAGTCGCGTTTATGTCCGGATTCGCGGGTGACTTCGGCCCTGGCCATCAAGTCACGATGCTGCTCTTGTGGCGCTTTTACACGACGGTTCTGCTAACGGTGCTCGGCGTCTACCTGTTGATCCGGACGCACGGTGCCGCCGCCGCGAAGGAGCTGTTCACGGTCGGCTGGTTCCGGCGCCGCTAGCGCGGAGAAATTGTATGGGCGATTCTTGGCTCGACACGAATGGCGATCGAACCGCGGGAGGAATGGTGGCCGCAGTGAATCAGACCCGCATTGAACGTGATCCTCTGGGCGAGCTGCCCGTGCCCGCAGCAGCGCTCTGGGGGATACAGACCGAACGGGCGCGGCAGAATTTCCCAATCTCCAATCTCCGCCCGCTCCCCGCCTTCGTCGACGCTGTCATCCGCATCAAGAAAGCCGCGGCCCTGACCAACGGGGAAACCGGGCGGCTGGACCGCAAGCTCGCCGACGCCATCATCAAGGCCGCCGACGAAGTCCTCGCGGGCGGGCATCGCGACGACTTCGTGGTGGATCCCTACCAGGCCGGTGCCGGCACGTCGCACAACATGAATTGCAACGAGGTGCTCGCGAACCGCGCCAATGAGCTGCTCGGCGCCAAGCGGGGCGAGTACAAGCCGGTGCATCCCAACGATCACGTCAACATGGCGCAGTCCACCAACGATGTCATCCCGACGGCGATCCGCCTGGCGGCGCTGTCGCAGCTCGCCGCCTTGACGGAAGCGCTGACGCGGCTGGCGCGCGCGTTCGTGGGGAAAGGCAAAGAGTTCGACGACATCGTCAAATCGGGCCGCACCCATTTGCAGGATGCCACGCCGGTGCGGCTCGGCCAGGAATTCATGGCCTTCGCGCACACGGTCGAGCGAAGCCGCGACCGGATTGCGCGCGCCGCGGACGATTTGCGCGACTTGGGAATCGGAGGGACCGCCGTCGGCACTGGACTCAACGCGGAGCCGCAGTATCCGGCGCTGATGGTGAAGCACCTCCGCACCATGACGGGGCTCGACTTGCGTGAGGGCGAGGATCGCGTGCAGTTGATGCAATCGATGGGCGACCCGGCCGCGTTTTCTGGCGCGTTGCGCACCTACGCCGTGGACCTCGGCAAGATCGCGAGTGATCTGCGCCTGCTCGCATCCGGGCCGCGCACCGCGTTGGCCGAGATCGTGTTGCCCGCTGTGCAGCCGGGGTCGAGCATCATGCCTGGAAAAGTGAATCCGTCGATGATTGCCGAAATGGTGAATCAGGTGTGTTTCCAGGTGATCGGCAACGATGTCACCGTGGCCACCGCGGCGGAGGCGGGCCAGCTCGAGCTCAACGTCATGATGCCGGTGATCGCCCACAACCTCCTCAGCTCGATGATGATCATCACGAACGCCACCCGCGTGCTGGCCGAGCGGTGCGTGGAAGGGATTCAGGCCGACGCGACGCAGTGCGCGCATTGGTTGGAGCGCAGTCCGGCGCTCGTGACGGCGCTAGCGCCGAAGATCGGGTACGCGGCGGCCGCGAAGCTGGCCAAGGAAGCCGTGGCGAAGAACGTCACCGTCCGCCAACTGGTGATGGAGAAGGGGCTGTTGAAGGGGAAGGAGCTCGAGGAGATCCTCGATTTACGGGCTATGACAGAGCTCGGCGTGCCCGGAGAGCGGAAATGACTCTCACCTCGGAGACGCAGCTATGAACTGGATCGTGGCCGGACTGATCGCAGGCGTCGTCGCGTATCTCGTGGACTGGGTGATGTGGAGCAAGGTTTTCACCACGGGCTTGGAAGCGTTCGGCGAGCAGCTGACGCCGGAACAGATGAAGTCGTTCATGGGTCCGGCGCTCGCGAAGTCGGCGGTGCTGGCGCTTGCCTTCGGG
>QHTW01000215.1 GCA_003220955.1 Gemmatimonadota bacterium
GATCGATCCGTCGAACCCCGACCGCATGATGATCGCGCACGACGGCGGGGCGAGCATCACGCTCACGGGCGGCAAGAACTGGACCCGCATCGTCCTCCCGATCGCGCAGATGTACCACGTGTCGACCGACACGCGCGTGCCCTACAATCTCTACGGCAACCGGCAGGACGGCTCCTCGTATCGCATGCCGAGCCGCAGCCTGTCGGGCGGGCTCAGCGAGGGCCAGTGGCGTCACGTAGGCGGGTGCGAAAGCGGTTTCGCGTACCCCGATACCGTGGACAACGCGACGGTGTGGTCAGGCTGTTACGACGGCGGGCTCGAGGTCTACGACGTCCGGACCGATCACGCGCGCAACGTGCGTGTCTGGCCCGAGGCGGGCTACGGCTGGCGGCCCGCGGACATGAAATACCGCTGGAACTGGACGTTCCCCATCGCCATCTCGCCGCACGATCACACGAGGGTCTATGTCGGCAGCCAGGTCGTGCATGTCACGAAGGATGGTGGCGCGAGCTGGCAGGTGATCACCAGCAGAGCTCGGGCGGCGTCAGCACCGACGATCTGATGACGTTCGATGGCGCGACGTTGTTCGCGCTCGCCGAGTCGCCGGTGCGAGCCGGCGTGCTATGGGCCGGCTCGAATGACGGGCTCGTGCACGTGTCGACCGACGGCGGCGCCCACTGGACCAACGTGTCGAGCAACATTACGCGGCTGGCGCCCTGGGCGAAGATCGTAAACATCGAGCCGTCCCACTTCGACGCCGGCACGGCGTATCTAGCGGCCGATTTGCATGAGCTGGACGACTTGAATCCGTATATCTACAAGACGACGGACTTTGGGAAGACCTGGAGGCTGATCTCGGCGACATTCCCGCGCTCGCCGCTTTCGTTTGTGCACGTGGTGCGCGAGGATCCGGCGCGACGTGGCTTGCTCTTCGCGGGCACGGAGAACGGCCTGTACGTCACCCTGGATGACGGCGCCAACTGGCTGCCGCTCCAGACCAACCTGCCGCACGCTCCGGTTTCGTGGATCACCGTGCAGCCGCGCACCCACGATCTCGTGGTGTCGACGTATGGGCGCGGCTTCTACATCCTGGACGACATCTCGCCGCTCGAGCAGCTGGACGGGACAACGCTGGCGAGCAGCGCCACGCTTTTCGTGCCGCCGCCCGCCTATCGTCTCCGCGACCAGCAGGGCGTCGCGAGCGCGCCGAACAGCGCGGTACAGGCGGAGAATGCGCCATCCGGTGTGGTGCTGACGTACTACGTCTCGCCCGCGGTCGCGGACACGACCACTGGCGTCCCGGCCGCACCCGGTGGTCCGGGTGCCAGCAGCCCCGTATGTCCCGCTCCCGCACCGGCCGCCGCGGCCGCACCGGGGGACAGCACGCGCCGCAAGAAGCCCGCCCGACTCGTCGTTCTGGACGCGCAGGGCGACACCGTGCGCGCGCTCGAGGGAGACCGGAAGCCCGGATTGAATCGCGTGTGCTGGGATCTGCGCTACACCGCTCCGACCACGCCGAAGCTCCGCACATCGCCTCCCGGCAAGCCGTTCGTGCGTGTCGGCGGGGATGGGACGCGGCCGCTGGTGACCTGGGACCTCGATCTCTCGCTCCGCGGCCCACTCGTGTTGCCCGGGACCTATTCGGTGCGCCTCGTCCTGGCAGACTCGAACACCGCTCCTGTGACGGCGACGCAGTCGCTCACCGTCCTCAAGGATCCCAACACGACAGGAACGGACGCGGACGTGCAGGCGCAGGGGAAGCTCGCGCGGACGATCCGCGCCGAGCAGGACAGCATCGCGCGCATGATCAATCGGCTCGAGTGGGTGCGCAAACAGGTGCGCGATCTCACAGCGCAGCTCCGCGACTCCGCGCTCGTCACGGACTCGGGTGCCAAGCGCATCGCCGCCCTCGCCGACTCACTCGAACGGCGAGCCATCCGCGTCGAAGGGGAGCTGTTCGACGTGAACCTCACGGGCGCGCGTGAAGACGCGTTCCGCAGCCCGATGCAGCTGTATGGCCGGCTGGCGGCGCTGCAGTCGGACATGGCGGAGAACGGGGCGGACTTCGCGCCCACCGCGCAGCAGCTCGGCGTGCATGACGCACTGACGCAACGGCTGGCGGGCGCCTCGCAGCGGTTCACCGACCTGATGACGAAAGACGTCCCGCGCTTTTCGGCGGAGCTGCGGCAGACGCCGTTGCGCGACGTGCTGGGCAGCGGCTTAGCGCCGTAACAGACCGGTCTCCGCGCGTCAGCGCTGACGGTCACCCGACCGGGTGTTGTTCCGGCTTCCACCGCAGGATCGCGTCCTCGACGCCCTTGAGATGCGCCCGCATGCGTTTGGCGGCTAATCCCGCTTCGCGCCGCTCCAGCGCCTCAAGGATCGCGAGGTGGCCTTCGTGGTCGCGCTCCCGCGAAGCGAAGATCTTGAGGATCAGACGCTGTTCCTCGGTAAACAGGTCTCGCAGGACGTCGAGCAGCTGGACCAGCACGGCGTTGCCCGACGCGAGGGCGATCTGTCGGTGGAACGACATGTTCACGGTGTGCAGGACATCGTCGTCGGCGAGGTTCTTCCCCGCGGTGGTGAGCAGGCGCCGCATCTCTCGCAGATGCTGGGCGGTGGCCTTCTCCACCGCATCGGCGACGGATTGCGCCTCCAGCGCCATGCGGGCCCGAATGAGATCCAAGAGCAACTTCTTGGTCACCGTCCCCGGGTAATCGGGGCTGGCCAGCACCAGGACCTCATCGCTCCGGCTCACGTACACGCCGGAGCCGTGGCGGATCTCCACGACGCCGATCGTCTCGAGCTTCTTCAGGGCTTCGCGAACGGTCGGGTGGCCGACCCCGAACCGCTTCGCCATCTCCATGATCGAGGGCAGGCGATCGCCGAGGCGATAATGGCCGCGCTGCACCATGCCGCGAATCCGGCGCGCGAGCCTGTCGGAGAGACTTTGCTTCTGTTCGGGCGCGAATGCCGTGCTGGCCACGTCCCTGACCGTCGATCGCCGAGCCATGATGACGAACCTCCTGGTGAAACCTACTCAGCGCGCGGCGGCTTGCAGCGCGACCCCGATCACCGCATCGAACGCGGGCTTGGGGCGGTGCAGCCGGTCGAACAGCAACGGGTAATTCGTCCGGCCCCGCACGGGCCAGTTGTTGAGCCAGGAGTCCCCGTCGCTTACGCCCCAGAAGGTGACGCGAGTGATGGCGTCAGCGTGCCGCAGATAGACCGCAAACAGCGCCGCGTAGCGTCGCGCGAGCGCCTCCTGGACCGAGTCGGGCAGGGAGTCGGGATAGGGGTTCAGATCCGGCGGCAGCACGTCAATGTCGAGCTCGGTGATCATCACGTGCACACCGAGCGCGGCGAAGGCAGCGATCGTCGAATCCTGCTGCGCCGGCGAGGGCCAGTCCATGCGGTCGTGACCTTGGAGGCCGACGCCGGCGATGGGGACGCCCTCGTCCCTGAGCCGCCGGACCAGGTCTAACGCGCCACGTCGCTTGGGCTCGTTCTCGAGCGAGTAGTCGTTGTAGTACAGCTCCGCGTCGGGATCGGCTTCGTGCGCGAAGCGGAATGCCTGTGCGATGTAGTCCTCGCCCAGACCCGCGAGCCATGGCGTCTGCCGCAGCGTGCCGTCTTCGTTCAACGCCTCGTTCACGACATCCCAGCCCTTGATGCGGCCGCGGTAACGCCCCACGACCGTGTGGATATGGTCGCGTAGTCGGGCGAGCAGCGTGTCGCGGCTCACGGGGCTGCCGCTCGAGTCCTGGAACACCCATTGCGGCGTCTGATTGTGCCAGACGAGCGTGTGCCCGACGATGAACATGCCATAGCGCTCGCCGAAC
>QHTW01000075.1 GCA_003220955.1 Gemmatimonadota bacterium
TTGCGCCGACGGCACCATTGCATTGAATACCCATGAGGCCCCGCGCGCCGTCACCGCGGCAGGCGCGGTTACCTTTGTGACGCGAGAACTTACTCGATGGGTATAGAGAAAGTGGAATCAAGCGACGCAGAGCTGGTGCGCCGGGTCCGGGCCGGCGACATCGGCGCCTACGGCGTGCTGGTTTCGCGCTACCGCGATCGCCTGGGACGTTATGCGATCCACATGATTGGTGATCGCGAGGACGCGGAGGAAGCGTTGCAGGACAGCTTCGTGCGCGCGTATCGCTCGCTCGCGCGGTGCGACGATCCCGCACGGTTTGGCGCCTGGCTCTATGGCATCCTGGTCAACCGCTGCCGGACGACAGGCGCGCGCGCCGCCCGCCGCCGCCGGATGTTCGTCCGGGACCCCGATGGCCGGCACGGCGCCGCCCACGCCGACCAGAGCGAACGCCTGGAATGGACCGACGCGGTGGATCGCGCCCTGGCACGCCTCGCGCCCCAGCACCGCGAGGCGTTCTTGTTGAAGCACGTGGAGGACCTGGAGTACGAGGAAATCGCGAAGGTGACCGGTGCCGGTGTCTCGGCGCTCAAGATGCGCGTGAAGCGGGCTCGCGAGCAGCTCCAGCGATACCTCAGAGAGGCGGAGCATGTTTGAGCAAGAAGACGATATCGTCGAACGGATGATCCAGCAGCTGCGGCGGCCGGTGGCCGTGGATCCGGGCCTGGATGCGCGCGTCCTGCAGGCGATCACCGCGCCTCGCCCTTCGCAAAGAGGCGTCTGGCCATGGCTCGCCGCAGCGGCCCTGCTCGGGGCACTGACGATTTGGCGGCCCTGGTCGCGAGGTTCTGGTGCCGATCGACCCGATACTCTGCAGTTTGTGCTGGTCGCACCGCAGGCGAATTCGGTATCGCTGGTCGGTGACTTCAACGATTGGGACCCGAAGCGCTCTCCGATGCGCACGGCCAACGGTATTTGGGCCGCCGTCGTTCAGCTTGCGCCGGGTCGCTATCGCTACGCGTTTCTGGTGAATGGCGTCGAATGGCGCGCCGATCCCGGTGCACCGGCAGCGCGGGACGACGAATTCGGAACGCCGAGCTCCGTGGTAACGGTGGGAGGAAAGGGATCATGATTCTCGCCGTGCTGCTCATCGCCACGCAGGTCGCGGCTCAGGACCCGCGACTCGACCGCCTCGATCCGGACACGCGTACGCAGGTGACGGTCGTCGTGGATTCGGCTCGGCGCATGGGTCTGCCCGCCGAGCCGCTCATTCAGCGCGCGCTGGAAGGTGCGACCAAGGGCGCCCCAGGTCCCCGCATCGTAACCGCGGTCCGCAGGCTGTCGGCGGATCTCGGCACGGCACGTGCCGCGCTCGGCGACGGCGCTTCAGTGCCTGAGCTCGAGGCAGGGGTCGCCGCGTTGCGCGCCGGCGCGACCCCACAAGTCCTCGCCAAGCTCCACAGCGTGCGCCGCCCGCCGCTGACGATGGCGCTCTCCGTGCTCGCCGACCTGGTCGCGAGCGGCGTCCCGGCCGACAGCGCCGCCGTGGCCGTACTCGCGCTCGCGCCGAAGGCGCGCGACGCCGATCTGGTGGAATTCCGGCGCGCGGTGGAGCGCGACATCGCGCTCGGCGCACCCCCGGCTGCGGCAACCTCGGTTCGTGTGAATGCCGGCGCCGACGTGCTCAATGCCGCCAGTCCTCCTCCCGGTCCCGCTCTACCCCGCCGGCCGTAGATCCGTCGCCCAGTGCGGACCCTCGCACTCATCGCATTAGCGTGCGGGGCCCCCGCCAGCGTCCATCGGTTAGTCGCACAGGTCGCAGCCAACATCGAAGCCGGGATTTCAGAAGTCCGCTACGACGGGTTTTTGGCGTCGGCAGCGGCGTCCGTCTCGCCGACGATACGGTGGGAGCACCCCGGAGGCCGTGGCTTGCTGAGCGCTCGCGGCACGTATCTGCGATTCGAGAGCGGGCGCCACAGTCTCGACGGCTCGGCGAACGGTTCCTGGTTCAGGCCACTGGCTCGGCATTGGCGCGGCGAGCTCGGCGTCTCCGCCGGCTCGAGTCAGTACGCCAACATCGCGAGCTTCAGTCACAGCGAAGCAGCCGCGCGTCTCCACCTGATGGACGACGACCGCGGCGGCTGGGTCGGGGCGACGGTGGGACGCGCCATCTTCAGTGGCGCACCACGACGCGTGATCGTGGTCGCAGCGGGCGTGTGGTTGCTGCGTCGTGACCGGACCATGTTCGTCTCGTTCGACCGCTCATTCGTCGGCGAGACCGCGTATACCGATGTGCGGTCGTCGGGCCGCTGGCAGACGGCTGGCATCGTGCTCGAGGGGATCGTGGGCGCGCGTATCTGGAGCCGCGGCGGCGGGCGTGGCGTGTTCGGAGAGGGCAGCGCGACGGTGCCCCTCGGCCCCGACGCCGCCCTCGTCCTGTCTGCAGGCCGTTACCCCACCGATGCCGTCAGCGGCAGCATCGCCGGCCGATATGTCACCGCGGCGGTGCGCCTCGGCACGATCCGCGTTCGCAAGCCTGCCACGCAGGGACAACCGATCGATGCGCCGGTCCCTGCGGGATCAAATTCGGCGGCGGCCGCTCCGGAGACTCGCCTGGCGATTCAAATTCGCCGAGATGACGTGCTGCTCTCTGTGTACGCCCCCGGGGCGAGCACGATCGAGATTACGGGCGACTTCACCGATTGGCAGCTTGTCCGGCTGGGCAGGAATAACGCAGATGAAGAATCCTGGGCCGGAACGTTCCGGATCTCGAGTGGCGTTCACCGCATCAACGTCCGTCGTGACGGAGGAGCCTGGCTGGTGCCCGGAGGCACGAGACGGAGCGCCGACGACTACGACGGAGAAGTCGGGATCTTCGTCGTTCCTTAACGGGCACCACCCGCCATCTGGCGGGCCTCGGGACGCCCGCGCAATACCAGCATTGCCCAGACGCCGATTACCGGCCCGATAGCCAGGACACTCATGCTCCAACGCCATCCGATGGCGGCCGCGACGTTCGGGAGCAAGTAGATCGTCGCGCAGGTGAGGAGGAATCCCAAACTGGTTTGGAGCGTCAAGGCGGTGCCGACGTAGTCGCGGGGAGCCAGCTCGCTCACCGCCGCGGAAAACTGCGCTGAGTCGGCCACGACGGTGATCCCCCAGAGCAGGAGCAATGGAAGCAGCGCGGCCAGAGACGCGCCGAAGAGCAATCCCACCACGACCGCACAGCTGCCCGACAACACCATCGCGGCGCTGGTCACCCAGGTGCGGCCCCAGCGGTCGGCGTACTTTCCGCCGAGCCAGCAACCGATCGCTCCGCTGCCCACCACGGCGAATGTGACCAGGGCGGCGGGCCCGGTGACGTCGGCTTGGGCGCCCCGGCGCGCGTGTTCGCTCGCCGCGACGAACACCGCGATCCATGTCCACATCGCGTACAGCTCCCACATGTGGCCAAGGTATCCGAGGTTGGCGAGCGCCACGGCGCGGTCTCTGAGGATGCGAGGGGCGGCGGCGAGAGAAAACGGCGGCGAAGGGGCGGCGAAGGGTCCATCGTTTGGCACGAGGAGGACCAACAGTCCGCCCGCCAGCGCGCTGGCGGCAGCAATCACGAGGACTATGCGCCAAGCCGTTAGCGAAACCGCCCACCGCACGAGATGCGGACTTGCCGAACCGAGAGTCAAGGCGCCGACCAGAATGCCGATCGCCAGCCCTCTTCCTTCTTTAAACCATCCGGCCGCGATCTTCATGCCCGGCGGATAGACGCCAGCCAGCGCGGCGCCAGTCAGGAGCCGACACGCGATCCCCAGCTCGATGCCGCCCGCCGCCGCGACTCCCAGCGTCGCGAGGGCAGCGAGCAGCGCACAGCCGGCAATTAGACGCCGGGCCGAGAGCCGGTCCGCGAGGGTGAAGATCGCGCTGATCAGGGCGCCGACGACGAACCCTAACTGCACGGAAATCGTGAGCCACGCGCTGCCGGCGGGCGAGAGCTGCCAGACACGCGCGAGTGCGGGGGCGACGGCGGACGCGCTGAACCACGGGGCCATTGCCAAGAGCTCGGCGATGGCTAGCACTGCCAACACGCGCCGCGACGTCACAAACCAGTAGGATGATCCAGAAAGACCCAGGGCAAATCGAACTTCTTGGAGACGTGCGTCGCGAGCGCTTTGATGCCCACAGTCTCCGTGGCATAGTGGCCCGCGTAGAACACGTTGAGCCCCAGCTCTTCAGCGTCGAAGAACGTCCAGTGCTGGCCTTCACCGGTGACGAATGTGTCGAGTCCGGCGGCAGCCGCCTGCGGGATCAGCGACCCGCCCGAACCGGTGACGATCCCGACCCGTTGGACGCGCTCTGGTCCGAACGCAAAAATGCGCGGCGCGGACCCCAATGTTCTCGTCAACGCCCAAGTGAGCTCGTCGCGCGTGCCTCGATACTCGCCCCACACGCCCGCCGGCGCTCCGTGGTATGATCCGAAATCGCCGCGGACCTTGATGTCGAGCAGTCGAGCCAGGACGTGGTTGTTGCCGACGTCGGGATGACGATCCAATGGGAGGTGAGCGGCGTAGAGCGCGATGTTCGCGTGAATGAGACCGGCAACACGACGATAGGCGGGACCCACCAGTGGTCTGAGACCACTCCAGAAGATCCCGTGGTGGACCAAAAGGCAGTCGGCGTGCTGCTCCGCTGCCAGGCGAACAGTGGCCTCGCACAGATCGACGGCCGCAGCTAGACGATTGACCTCGCCGGAGTTGCTGACCTGGAGGCCGTTGAGCGCCTCGCGTGCGTCAGCCACCTCTGCTGCTGTGCGGAGATACTCGTCGAGAAAACTGACCAAGGTGTCTAGGCGCACTTAAGACACCGTAGACACACTATCGTGGCAGTTGCGAACTTTCCACACGGCGCAGATCCGTAACTGAGCGTTACGTAATAGCTTAGAGAATCCACATCCGGCAAGCGCGGCCGTGTGGATATCTATGCGCGGGCTAAAGCTTGGCCGCTGCGCTCAGTCACCTGCGGGGCCTGACCGGCATCCTCGCCCATCCTCAGCACGCCGTTCATCTCTCCACCTTCTTGGATGAGCAGTTTCTTCGTGTGCACGTCGCCGTGGACGACGCTCGTGGCTTGCAGCTCGACGCGTTCCTCGGCGTAGATGGCACCGCGCACCTCGCCGCCTATGATGGCTTCGCGGCTGATGACGTCGCCTTCCACTTCCCCACCCCGTGCGACAAGAACCTGCTTCGCGGCGCGGACCGTGCCGTTCACCGAGCCCTCGATCTTCACGACGCCATCTGCCGAGATGTCGCCAACGACGCGCATGCCCGCGCCGATGATCGACAGACCGGGAACGCCTTCACGACCTGCGCCGGATCCTGTGGTTTTTTCCGAGAACACCGCCATCAGCGCGTCTCCTTCACGAGGTCAAGCGGATCGACGGACTTGCCGTCGTGACGAATCTCGAAATGCAGGTGCGGGGCTGTCGACCGCCCGGAGTTGCCGGACAGACCGATCACTTGTCCGGCCTGCACATCATCACCCTCTACGGCCAACAGCCGTGACGTGTGACCATACATCGTCTCATACCCGGACGGATGTCGCAAGAGGACGAACAACCCGTAGTCGGGATCGTAGCCGGCGGCGGTAACCGTGCCGCCCCCGGAGGCGCGGATCGGCGTGCCGACCGGAACGGCAATATCGATTCCCGGATGGGACTCGTCCACAACGCCTGGGCGGACCTGCCCGCGCGTCACGAAACCCGCGACGTCGAGTGGCCAATGCGACGGAATCGACGCCGCGGTCTCGTAGCGATTCGTCACTCCGGGCAGCCCTGCCCGGATCGGGACCGCGCGCATGGCGGACGTCAGATCGGCATTCCGAGCGACCGACCCGCCCTTGCCCTGCGCGGGAGGCGCTTTGACGCCAAGCATCTGCCGCAGCTCCTGATAATTCGCTTCGGCGCGATTCAACGCGGACGCGAGCTGCTGCACGCGACTGTTTTCGACGCGCAGCCGCGACACCTCGCGCTCGAGTCCGGGGACCCGGGCCGCGTTGCGGAAGATCGGTCCCGCGAACGCGAAGAACAGGACGACAGAGACGGCAATCGCGCCGGCGCCCCACTTCCCCGTCTCGACTGCCCAGCGCGGGAAGCGGTACTGTTTGGATTCAAGATCGCCGTCGGCGTGGACGACGATCGTGACGCCGCGAGTGCCCCTCTTTCCCTTCTTCATCCTTCGAACGGCGCGCCGAGGATGACCTCGAGGAGCCGGGCGAGGTCCTCGTTCGAATAGAACGACACATGGATCTGGCCTTTGCCTTTGGCGCGCAACGTCACGCGCACGTCCGTGCCGAGGCGGCGGCGCAACGCGTCCTCGACGCGGCGCACCTCGGGCGCGACGCCGAGCCCGCGTTTCATCCGCGGCCGGCGCTCCGGCGCACGACCGCCCCGCACCCGATCCTCCACCTCCCGCACCGAGAGCCCCTGCGCGACGGCTTCGCGCGCGAGGTTCGTGACGATGCGCTGATCTTCCAACCCGAGCAGCGCGCGCGCGTGCCCCACCGACAACTGCCCCTCATGCAGCATCTGCAACACGACTTCCGGCAGCTTGAGAAGGCGGAGGGCATTCGCGACGGTTGAGCGGTCACGACCGACGGCGTCCGCAACATCCTGCTGCGCGAGCTTGAACTCGGCGATCAATCGCTCGTAGCCGCGCGCCTCGTCTACAGGGGAGAGATCGTCGCGCTGCAGATTCTCGATCAGGGCCAGCGTGAGCAGCGTGCGGTCATCGGCGTCACGCTGCACCGCCGGAATGCGCTCCCAGCCGAGTTGCTGGCAGGCCCGCAGTCGTCGCTCACCGGCGATCAGCTCGTAGCCTCCATTCGCGCGCCGCACGACGACCGGCTGCAGCAGACCAGCTTGTTTGATAGAGGACACCAGCTCGTCCAGCGCGCCCGGGTCAACCGTCTTGCGGGGTTGGAACGGGTTCGGCTTGATCTCCTTGATGGGGAGTTCGACGAGGCTGCCTTCTCGCTCTGCCTCCTCGCGAGTCGGCCCAAGCAGCGCCTCGAGGCCGCGGCCGAGGCGGCGTCTTCCTGCGGCGGTTTCCGTCATGCTGGCACCTCCGGGGGGGGCAGCGGGGGCATCGGGGGCAGCTGTTCAATTGCGGGGAGGCTTGGCGAAGGCGGAGCGTCCTGCTCGACTCGCCGAATCAACTCCTGGGCGACTGCCAAGTAGCTCTTCGCGCCAACCGACTGCACGTCGTACAGGATGATCGGCTTTCCGAAGCTCGGCGCTTCTGCCAAACGCACGTTGCGGGGAATCGTGACATTGAACATGCGGCCGCCGAAATATTCTTTCGCTTCCTCGGCGACCTGCTTGCACAGATTCAGGCGTGCATCGTACATCGTCAGCAGCACGCCTTCGATCGCGAGCGTCGGATTGAAATTGCGCTGCACGAGTTTCACGGTGTTCAACAGCTGCGACAACCCTTCGAGCGCATAGTACTCGCACTGAATCGGGATGATCACGCTGTCTGCAGCCGTCAGCATGTTCAGCGTGAGGAGGCCGAGCGACGGCGGGCAGTCGATGATCACATAGCCGTACTCGTCGCGCAGATCCCCCAGGGCCTCGCGCATCCGCGTCTCGCGGGCACGTTGATTGACGAGCTCGAGCTCGGCGCCGACCAGGTCCTGCGTCGCGGGCACGACGTCGAGATAGGGGAAATGCACGTGGGGGAAGCGCGACTGCGCGAGCGACGCGCCATCGATGAGCGATTCGTAGAGCGACTTCCGGATGCGATCGCGTTCGATGCCGACGCCGCTCGTCGAGTTACCCTGTGGATCCGCGTCGACGAGCAGCGTCTTGCGCTCGGCCGTGGCGAGCGAGGCCGCGAGGTTTACGGCAGTCGTCGTTTTTCCTACGCCGCCCTTTTGGTTGGCTATCGCGATTACGCGTGACATGACAAGTAGTTGATATACAATGAGTTATGTAGTACGCAAATGGATGCGGATTCCAATATATGTTCGTTTCACGTGAAACGAAAGAGCGTACGTTTCACGTGAAACTGCAACATTCTGGGTCTAAGCGACCCTCCGCCGCCAGCGTGTCGCCTCGAGTACGAGGTTGTGGAGATCGCTGGGTGTGACACCCGGGACACGCGCGGCCTGCGCGAGGGAGCTGGGACGCACACGATCGAGCTTCTGCCGTGCCTCCGTCGCGAGTGTGCGCAGCTCGAGATAGGGCAGGTCAGGGGGCAGGATGAACGCCGCGAGCTCGGCGAGTCGCGCGGCCGCCTCGCGCTCTCGCGCCAGATAGCCGTCGTACTTGATCTCGATTTCCGCCGCCACGATCGCCTCGGCGGCAGCGTCGGTCCCAACTCCGGCCGCAGCGAACAGCGCGGCCAACGACACGCCGGGCCGCTTCGCGACCACGGCAATCCGATCACTCTCCGTGAGCGTCGTACCGCTCGCGGCGAGTGGGCCCGTCGCCTCTTCCGGAGTGATCGTCGTCTCGCGCGCGAGCCGCAGTGCTGACTCTTCCGCCTCGAGCCGTCGCTCCGCGGCGCGCAGCTCGTCGTCGGTCAACAGACCGAGTCGCTCCGCGAGGGGCAGTAGTCGACGCAGCGCATTGTCTTGGCGGAGGAGCAGGCGGAACTCGGACCGCGACGTGAACAGGCGGTAGGGCTCGTCGACCCCGCGAGTCACGAGATCGTCGACGAGCACACCGATGTACGCGTCATTACGGCCGAGGACCACTGGCTCCGCGCTGCGGATGCGACGAACGGCGTTGATGCCCGCCACCACACCTTGTCCCGCCGCTTCCTCATAACCCGTCGTCCCGTTGATCTGACCAGCGAAGAAGAGATGCTCGACGCTCTTCACCTCCAGCCACGGCGTGAGCTGTGTCGGTGGATAGTAGTCGTACTCGATCGCATACCCTGGGCGCGTCATTCGCGCGTGCTCGAGCCCTGGGACCGCGTGCAAGAACTCGAGCTGCACGGCCACGGGGAGCGATGTGGACAGCCCGTTCACGTACAGCTCGGTTGTGTCGAGCCCTTCGGGCTCGAGGAAGATCTGGTGCCGCTTTGCGGCGGGGAACTTCACGATCTTGTCCTCGACCGACGGGCAATAGCGTGGCCCGCGACCACTGATCGCGCCGCCGTACAACGCGGACTCCTTCAAGTGTCGCTGGATGATGTCCTTCACCTCTTCGCCGGCCCACGTGATCCAGCAGGACACCTGACGCGGCCGCTCGATGCGCTCGTGGAAGGAGAAGCGAAAGTCCTCGTTGTCGCCGTCCTGCCGCTCGACGTTGCTCCAATTCACGGAGCGGCCATCCACGCGCGGCGGAGTCCCGGTCTTGAAGCGTGACACTGTAAGTCCTGTATTTTCAATGATTTGTGCCATCTCTAGCGATGGCTGATCACCGGCGCGGCCCGCGGCAATTTGCGTGTCGGTGCCGAGGTGGATGCGCCCGCGCAGAAAAGTGCCGGCGGTGATGATCACGGCCCGGGCCGTGAACCGACGTCCGTCGCCCGTCTCGACTCCGCTGATCCGAGTGCCGCCCTGATCGAAGAGCAGATTTGTGACCATGCCTTGCGTGAGCTCGAGGGCAGGGAATTGCTCGAGCAACGATCGCACGGCGCGACGGTAGAGCGTGCGATCGGCCTGGGCGCGAGGAGCCCAGACTGCCGGGCCCTTGGAGCGATTCAGCATCCGGAACTGAATCGTCGCGCGATCGGCAGCGCGGCCCATGAGACCGCCGAGGGCGTCGACCTCGCGGACGACAGTACCCTTCGCGATCCCGCCGATGGCGGGATTGCAGGACATCTGCCCGATCGTGTCGAGGACGGAAGTGACCAGCAAAGTCCTGGCGCCGAGGCGCGCTGACATGGCAGCGGCCTCGGTGCCGGCGTGGCCGCCGCCTACGATGATTACGTCATAGTCGAACATGGTGAGAAACTACAGAGCGAGGACCGGCAAATGCTAGACGTCGAGACGTCGAGTGGGATCTAGCGGGAGGTTGGAGGTAGACGCGCTGCGCTCGCGGTGATCTTTCTGAGCAGACCAAAGAGAGTTTTCCCGGTTTCCGTGGCCAGTGCTTCCAACCTGCCGAACTCTGCCGGATCGATGTATTCCAGTCGTCGTGCTAAGCCCAGGGCAGTCTCCACCTCCGCTAACGAACCATGTGCCATGTCGAGAAACTTTCGATACTCGCGTGAGCCCCTGCGCGAACTCCCCTCGGCGATGTTCAACACAACACTATATGCTGCGCGACGCAGCTGATCCGCCAAACGTTCCTGCTCGTAATCGGGAAATGCTTTCGAGACACGAGCGCATTCGATCGCGAGTCTTTCGGCGTGTTGCCACGCCTTGAGTGTCTTGTAGGGTGCCATCGAATAAAGATTGAGACACAAAACAAGAAGCACGACACCGAAATCACACATGCCGTGCCTTTCCTATGCCTTCAGCTCCAGCCTCCCGCCGCTAGATGTCTCGACGTCTAGTCTTTGCAGGTCCTAGGCCGTACGCACCCAGCGTACCAACTCCTTCACCGTTGGCCGTTTCCCGGTCATGAGAATGCCCACCCTATAAACCCACGTGACCGCCACGATTCCAATCGCGAGTATCACAAGTGACGCCGCCAATTCCCAGGTCGGCATGCTGCCCGCCGTCCACCGTACTGGCGTCGCGATCGGCGTCGTAAACGGCACGAGCGAGAGTGTCCTCGCAAACGTCGAGCTGGGATCGTTCGTGAGCCCGAGAATCGAGAGGTACGAAACCATCAGAAGGTAGGTAACCGGCTGCTGCGCCTGACGCGCCTCCTGCTCGTTGCTCGACATCGCACCCACTGCCGCGAACATCGCCGAGTACAGGAGAAAACCGCCAAGGAAGAACGCGATAAAGACCGCGAGGGTCGCGGCTGGAATGTGTGGCAGCACCATCGTCTGGACCGAGGCGGGGTCGGCGCCCAGCGCCCGCGCGATCGGACCCCGGAGCGAAAGCAACACGCGCGCCGAGACGCCCCAGATCACGAATTGAAAGAAGGAAACGGAACCCGCTCCCAGAATCTTGCCGAGCATGAGCTGGAATGGACGAATCGACGAGACGAGCACCTCGATGATCCGGGTCGTCTTTTCCTCCAGCACCGAGCTCATGACGTTCACCCCATACAGCAGAATCGCCATGAACAGCAGGATCGCCATGAAATAGGCCATGAAGAACGATTGCGTCGCGCTGTCGGACACGGCCTTGCCGTGCGATATCTTCTTTTGGTCCAACGCGATACGTATCTGGGCCCAGTCAACGACTCCGGGGTTCACACCCCTTTGCTCGAGGCGCGCCTTCACGACCAGTTTGCCGAGCGTCCGCTGCAACGACTCGATAGTCTGCATGCCGAGGTTGGATGCCTGATACTCGGCGCGACCCGTTTGGACCAAGTCGTCTGTGATGATCAAAAATCCGTTCAACTGTTTCGACTCGACGAGGTTACTGAGGGAATCGATCACACCCGGACCCGCGGCCGCGAGCGTCGCCCGGAACGAGCCGCTGGCGTCCAACGCTTCGATGACTTTCGGGCCCAGCTTGTCGGTCGTGCTGTCCACCACGGCGACGTTCCGGACGGCCCCGCCCATGGACTGGACGATCTGGAAGACGATGATCCCGGCGAAGAGCACGGGACCCAGGATCGCCGATACCCAGAACCACTTGGTCCGCACGCGCTCGACGAACTCGCGGCGAACGACCGCCCAGATCTTATGCATTGGCGCCGCCGTTTGCGCCGCGAGCGCCGCTCGCCGCCGCCGTGGCAGCCTCGGGACCAACGAGATCCACGAAGATTTTGTGCAGTGAGGGGCTTGCCAACTCGAAGCGGGCGAGCCGCGCTCCAGAGTTGACCAGTGCCTTGAGGATCTCCTGGGCATCGGCCCCCGTCGCGAGCTCCAGCTCCGCCTGCTGGCCGAAGTCCTGCAGCTTCGCCACGAGCTGCCGGTCCGCGAAGATCTGCCGCGCGTTCCCCTGGGTGCCATCGAACTCGACGATCACGTGCTTGCCACCATGCGTATGCTTGACCTCGGCCAGCGTGCCATCGATGAGCTTTTTGCCGCGCGCGATGATGCAGAGGCGGTCACAGAGTTTTTCCGCATGCTCCATGATGTGAGTGGAGAAGAGGACAGTCTTGCCCCGGTGCCGGTAGTCGACGACGGTGTCGCGGAGCACCTGAGAGTTCACGGGATCGAGTCCCGAGAAGGGCTCGTCAAGGATGACGAGATCGGGATCGTGCAGGATCGTAGAAATGAACTGCACCTTCTGCTGCATGCCTTTGGAAAGATCGGAGACTTTGCGCAGACGCCAGTCGGCGAGCCCGAGCCGCTCCAGCCATTCCAGTGCCTTGACGCGCGCAGCTCGACGCGACACGCCCTTCGCCTCCGCGAGGAAGACGAGCACGTCGAGGACCCGCATCCGCGGGTACAGCCCGCGCTCTTCCGGCAAATAGCCGATGCGCGCCGAATGTATCCGGCCACCCCCGACCTGATCGAACAGCCGGATCGAGCCCGCATCGGGCTCGTAGATGTCCATGATCATGCGCAGCGTGGTCGTCTTGCCGGCGCCGTTCTCGACTGCGGTGTGACCCGAGAAGCGCTTGGTGACGCGATCGACGACGACGGGTTCAGGCATGCCCAACAAGCTAGACGTCGAGACGTCTAGACGTCCAGACGTCTAGCGGCGTGGGGAAGTGGCGGAAGGGCTAGGCCGGTACGCCGAACAGCTCGCCGGCCTTTCGAACTGCGGTCACCAAAGCATCGATATCGTCGAGGTCATTGTAGATGTAGAAGGACGCGCGCGCGGTCGCGGCGACGCCGAGCCGCCGCATCAACGGCTGCGTACAGTGGTGGCCCGCCCGAATACAGACGCCGTCCTTGTCGAGGATCGTCGCGAGGTCGTGGGGATGAATGTCGCCGTAGGTAAACGGTACGACGCCGGCGCGGTGATCGGGCGGTCCGTAGACCGTGACGCCCTCGATCTGACTGAGCCGGTCGACGGCAATCCGCGCCAGCTCCTGTTCGTGCGCCGCCACGCGTTCCATTCCTAACTTTTCCAGATATGCGATGGCGGCCCCTAGGCCGACCGCCGCCTCCACATTCGGCGTCCCGCCCTCGAACTTGTGCGGGATCTTGTTCCAGCTGGAGCGGTCGTCCCAGACCCGCTCGATCATCTCGCCGCCGCCGTGGTACGGCGGCATCGCTTCGAGGAGCGCCGGCTTGGCGATCAGCGCTCCGCTCCCCATCGGCGCGAGCATCTTGTGACCGGAAAGGGCGTAGAAGTCGCAGTCGAGCACCTGCACATCAACCCGGAGATGTGGACTGGACTGCGCCCCGTCGACGACGGTCACCGCGCCCGCCGCACGGGCCAGTTTGATCAGCTGCGCGGCCGGATTGACTGTCCCGAGCGAATTCGAGACACACGGAAAGGCGACGAGTTTCGGCTTCGCCTCGAGGGCGCGTCCAAAGTCGGCTAGATCGATGCGGCCGTCCGCGGTGATCTCCACCATCCGGAGTGTGGCGCCCTTTTCCTGACACAGGATCTGCCACGGAACGATGTTCGAGTGGTGATCCATCGCCGTGACGACCACCGTATCACCGCGCCCGACATTGGTCCGGCCCCACGACGCGGCGACGAGATTGATGGATTCGGTCGTGCCGCGCGTGAAGACGACGCCCTCGCGAGCCCACGCGTTGACGAAGCGGGCGACGGCCGTGCGGGCGGCCTCGTAGGCATCGGTGGCTTCGACCGCGAGCGCGTACGCGCCGCGGTGGACGTTGGCGTTGTGGAACGTGTAGTAGTGGACGATCGCGTCGATGACCTTCCGAGGCTTCTGACTGGTCGCCGCGTTGTCCAAATACACCAGGCGTTGCCCGTTCTCCTGCCGCCCGAGAATCGGGAAGTCGGGGCGGATTCTGGCGGTGTCGAGCATCAGAAATCCTTCGCCGATTCGGTCGTCACCGGCTCGGCGCTGCCCTCTAGCGCCGCGTGCAGCGCGTGCCAGGCGAGATTCGCGCACTTTATCCGGCTTGGAAACGCGCGCACGCCCGAAAATGCCGCGAGTTTGCCCGGCGCGTTCGCCCCGCCCGCGAGCATGGTCCGAAACGCCTCGAACATCGCTTCGGCATCGCCCATCCGCTTGCCCTTGACGGCTTCCGTCATCAGCGAGGCGGATGCCTTGGAGATCGCGCACCCGGAGCCCTGGGGCATCTGAAAGCCGACGTCGCTGATCGTGTCGCCGTCGAGCTGCACGTATAGCTGAATGCGGTCGCCGCACAGCGGATTGTTCCCCTCGGCTTTGCGATTCGCCGATTCGACGCGCTTGAAATTTCGCGGATTGCGGTTGTGGTCGAGGATGACCTGCTGGTAGAGCTCGCTGAGGTCTGGTGGGGCGCTGCTCATTGCTCCGCCAGTCGACCGCGCACGATTGCGTCGAGCTGCAACCGGAGCGACGCGACGTCCATGCGACCGAGGATTTCGGCGGCAAACCCGTATGTGAGCAGGCGGCGCGCTTCGTGTTCGCCGATGCCGCGGCTGCACAGGTAGAACAGCGCGCGCGGATCGAGCGGCCCAACCGTCGAGCCGTGCGTGCACTTCACGTCGTCGGCGTAGATCTCGAGCTGCGGCTGGCTGTCGGCGTGCGCGTCTGTCGACAGCAACAGGTTGTTGTTGGTTTGCTTCGAATCGGTCTTCTGCGCACCGGGCCGGACGATGATGCGGCCGGTGAACACGCCGCGCGATTTCTCGTCGAGCACACCGTTGAAGTATTCGTGGCTCTGGCAGTGATCGGCCGCATGATCGATCGTTGTGTGGTGATCGGCGTGTTGCTGACCCGCGAGGAGATACAGGCCATTGAGGATCAAGGTCCCGCCCGGACCGGCCATCACGGCGCCGATATCGTGGCGCGCGAGTTTTCCACCGAACGCGACGAAGTGAAGATTGAGTGTGCTGTCCCGTCCCTGGTGCGACTGGGTCGCCGCGACGTGATAGGCCCGATCGCTTTCGCGCTGCACGCGGTGGTAGTCGAGGCGGGCACCATCCCCAACCACGATCTCGGTGACCGCGTTGGTCCAGTAGGCAGGTCTCGACAATCGCGGCCCGCGCCTCGCGCTCTATGACCACGAGATTGCGAGGATGAGTGACCACCTGCTTGTCGCCAGTCGTCAGGAACACCAGCTGGACCGGCTCGGCAACCGTCGCCTTGGCCGGCACGTGAACGAATGCTCCGTCGCTCACGAACGCGGTATTGAGCGCGGAGAACGGCCGGTCCTGCGTTGCGGCGTACTTGGCGAGATGCTGGCGAACGAGATCCTGCCGATGCGTGACGACGTGGGCGAGACTCTGAACGTCGTCAAAAAAAGGCGTCGAAAGAGAGCGTTGAAAAAAACCGTCAACAAAGACGAGCCGGTATCCGGCTTCGAGCACGAGAAACCGGCGGATCTCTTCGAGCGACGGAATCCGCGTCGGCGGTTTCGCCAGATCGAAGGCGCCCTCGGCGATCGGCGCGACGCTGGTGAAGCGCCACGCCTCCTGCTTCATGTTCGGAAAACCGAGATCGTGAAAGCGGGCGATGCTGCCTTCGCGCAGATCCTTCAGCCAATCTGGAGCGCGCGACGCGCCGTTCGAGGCCCAGGCCCGGTACGATCCTACCAGCTGTTCTACATGCGCCATCGTCACGACACCATGGCGGCATCACGAAGCCAGTCGTAGCCTTTTGCCTCGAGTTCGTGTGCCAATTCCGGGCCGCCGGACTTCACGATCCGGCCGTCCGCTAGGACGTGGACGACGTCGGGTGTGATGTAGTTCAGCAACCGCTGGTAGTGCGTGACGATCAAGAACGCACGACTGGGCGCGCGCAGCTTATTGACGGTCTCGGCGACGGTTTTCAGCGCGTCGATGTCGAGCCCGGAGTCCGTCTCATCGAGGATCGCCAGGCGCGGCTCGAGGACCGCAAGCTGCAGGATTTCGTTGCGCTTCTTTTCGCCGCCGGAGAACCCTTCGTTCACCGGACGGTTCATCATCGAATCGTCCCAGCCGATCGCCTTGAGCTTCTGCTCGAGAAACTGGAGGAAGTCGATCGGATCGAGCTCCGCTTCCCCCCGCTCCCTGCGCAGCGCGTTCAGGGCCGACCGCAGGAAGTAGGAATTCGTGATCCCGCGAATCTCCACCGGGTATTGGAACGCGAGGAAGACGCCGGCGCGCGCCCGCTCCTCCGGTTTCATGTCGAGTAAGTCCTTGCCCTCGTACTTCGCGGTCCCGGCGAGCACCGTGTATGCCGGGTGGCCGGCGAGCACCTGTGCCAGCGTGCTCTTGCCCGAGCCATTCGGTCCCATGATCGCGTGCACTTCGCCATCGCGAATCGCGAGATCGACACCCTTGAGGATCTCGTTGCCCGCAACGGCGACGCGAAGGCCTTGGACTTCGAGTAGCGCCTTCCCTTTCGTCACCCGACACTCCCTTCCAAGCTGATTCCAAGCAGCCGAGTGGCTTCGACCGCGAATTCCATCGGCAGCTCTTTGAAGACTTCCTTGCAGAACCCGTTCACGATCATCGACACCGCGTCCTCGGACGACAGCCCACGTTGGCGCAGGTAGAAGATCTGGTCCTCGCCGATTTTCGACGTCGACGCCTCGTGTTCCATGATCGCCGTGCTACTGCGCACGTCGATGTACGGGAAGGTGTGCGCGCCGCACTTGTCGCCGATGAGCATCGAGTCACACTGCGAGTAGTTCCGCGCGCCCTCGGCGCCCTTCATGATCTTTACCAACCCTCGATACGTGTTCTGGCCGCGGCCCGCGGAAATCCCCTTCGAGACGATCGTCGAGCGCGTGTTCTTGCCGAGGTGAATCATCTTGGTCCCGGTGTCGGCCTGCTGCTTGTGACTCGTTACCGCCACCGAGTAGAACTCGCCGATGGAGTTGTCACCCTGGAGGATGCAGCCCGGATACTTCCACGTGATCGCCGACCCCGTCTCGACCTGGGTCCAGGAAATCTTCGAGTTGCGTCCGGCACACTTGCCGCGCTTCGTGACGAAGTTGTAGATCCCGCCTTTTCCTTCATCGTCGCCCGGATACCAGTTCTGGATCGTCGAGTACTTGATCTGCGCATTGTCCAGCGCGATGAGCTCGACGACCGCCGCGTGGAGCTGATTCTCGTCGCGCATGGGCGCCGAGCAACCCTCGAGGTAGCTGACATAGCTCCCCTCGTCGGCGATGATCAGCGTCCGCTCGAACTGGCCGGTCGATGACGCGTTGATGCGGAAATAGGTCGAGAGCTCGAGCGGGCACCGCACACCCTTCGGCACGTACACGAACGAGCCGTCGGTGAACACCGCGGTGTTGAGCGCCGCGAAGAAGTTGTCGTTGTGCGGCACGACGGTGCCGAGGTACTTCTGCACGAGATCGGCATGCTCGCGGATCGCCTGTGAGATCGGCATGAAGATCACGCCGAACTTCGCGAGCTCCGCCTGGAACGTCGTGGCGACCGAAACGCTGTCGAACACGGCGTCCACCGCGACGCCGGTCAGACGCTTCTGCTCCTCGATAGGGATCCCGAGCTTCTCGAAGGTCTGGACGAGCTTCGGATCGACCTGCTCAAGCGAGTCGAGCTTGGGGCGCTGCTTGGGCGCGGCGTAGTAGCTGATCGCCTGATAGTCGATCGGGCCATACTTCACGTTGGGCCAGTGCGGCTCGCTCATCTTGAGCCAGTTGCGGTAGGCCTTCAGGCGCCACTCCAGCATCCATGCCGGCTCGCCCTTTTTGGCCGAGATCAGCCGGATGACGTCCTCGTTCAAGCCGGCCGGCACGACCTCGGATTCGATGTCTGTGACGAAGCCGTACTTGTACGGTTGCTGGACGTGAGCTTCAATACTCGTCATGCTGGCTCCGGAAGTCCTTAGCGGACATAAGCTTGGCAGTCAAATCGACTGTCCATTTGGGAATCCTAATGGTTTTGTCGGGATTGTCAACCGAACTAGTAAATGTCTCGATTCCACTCTCGAACCAGCCGTTCATAGTCGTCCGGCGTGTTCAGCTCATCGATGACCGCCGGATCGTCGACGGCGACGCTCACCACGTCCTTTTTGTGCTTGTGCACGACAGCGCGAGCCCCCTCGCGTGTCGCCTCGGGGCTCTCCAATAGCTCCGCAAACAACGCCGATCCCCAGATCACCGGATGACCGCGACGCTCCGCGAACGTTGGAACGATGAGTTTTGCCCCGGTCCGGCGATGCGTTTCGAGGATTCGCTCGACGGTCGCGACGCGCACGTGTGGCAGGTCGACCGGCCAGACAAGCACGGCGCTCGGCTGGAGCGGCTGAAGGGCGCGGAGGGCGCCTCGGAGGGAGGCTATCGGGCCGGTCTCCGGCTCCGGATTCTCCACGATGATGCAGTCATGGTCGGCCAAAACCGGTTGGATGCGCGGGGCATCCGGGCCAACCACCACGACACGAGTTTTCACCTCGAGCGCTTCCAACGCTTGCAGGATCCGCACGACGAAAGGAAGGCCGAGGAAGTCCAGGAGGGCCTTAGGGGACCCCATTCGGGCCGACCGGCCAGCCGCCAGCACGACGCCCGCCATACTCATAGGGGCTAAGAGACTACGCCGCTAAGTGGCGTTATCGCTAGAGGGTAGTTGCATGACGCGCCGAAAGGGGCAATTTTGGCGCGCCCACATGGCTGTGCGACGCATTCGCCAACTCGGCGACCCGATCCTACGGGTCCGCTGCACCCCGGTTGAAGACCCCAAGTCGCCGGCGGTGCGGCTCCTTTCGGACGACCTCCGGGATACGCTGCGCGCCGCCCGCAAGAAGTACGAGATGGGTCGCGCTCTCGCCGCGCCACAGATCGGAGCGCCGGTGCGCGTGGTCCTCGTGGAGATCGGGAAGTTCCGCGCGACGATGATCAATCCCGAGATCACCGACGTGGGTGCCGAGGATTTTCATGTCTGGGACGACTGTTTCTCGTTTCCCAGTCTGCTCGTGCGGGTCAATCGCGCCTTTCGCGCGACCCTGCGCTACACAGACATGAAGGGGAAGATCGTGATGATGGACCTCGAGGGGCCGATGGCGGAGCTGTTGCAACACGAGCTGGACCATCTCGACGGGATTCTCGCGATTGACCAGCCCAGCGGGCTGGATCCTTTCGCCTACCGGGCCGAATGGGAAAAGAATCACAAGCCGACGGAGCGCTACGGACCGCCACGCCCGCGCGAAGTCTGACCCCTAGACGTCGAGACGTCTAGGTTACATTCCAGTCATTGCAGGGGTGCCTGCGGCAGTCGCAGGCTGAGATCACACCCTTAGAACCTGATCCGGTTCGTACCGGCGAAGGGAGCTTCGTATGACCTGTCGTACCCAGATGTTCTTCGCCCGTCAGGGCACCATCACCCCCGAGATGCAGCGGGTCGCCCAGCGGGAATCGCTTCCGATCGCGACGATTCGCGACGAACTCGCGATTGGGCGGCTGATCATCCCCGCCAACGTCAACCATTTGAAGCAGCGGCTCGATCCGATGGCGATCGGCAAGGTCGCCAGCGTCAAGATCAACGCGAACATTGGCAACTCCGCCGTTGAGTCCGACATCGACGGCGAACTCGAGAAGCTGCATCACGCCGTCCACTACGGCGCCGACACGGTGATGGATCTGTCGACGGGCGGCAACATCGATGCCATCCGCGAGGCCATCATCGCGGCGTCGCCGGTTCCGATCGGCACCGTTCCGATTTATCAGGCAATCGAGGTCGCGGGCGACGTCACGAAGCTGACCCCGGACGATATCCTCGACAACATCGAGCATCAGGCGAAGCAGGGCGTCGACTACATCACCGTGCACGCCGGGGTCCTGCGCGAGCATGTCGGCCTCGCACTCGGCCGTGTAACCGGGATCGTGAGTCGCGGCGGTTCGCTGATGGCGTACTGGATGACGCAGCATGGCAAACAGAATCCGCTGTACGAGCATTACGACCGGCTGCTCGACATCGCGCGCGAGTACGACGTCACGCTGTCGCTCGGCGACGGCTTGCGTCCGGGCTCGATCGCCGATGCGACCGACAAGGCCCAGCTCGCGGAGCTGACTGTGCTGGGCGAGCTGACGGAGCGCGCGTGGAAGAAAGACGTGCAGGTGATGATCGAGGGACCGGGGCACATCCCGATGCATCAGATCGAAGTGAACGTGCGGCTCGAGAAGGAGCTGTGCCACGAGGCGCCGTTCTACACGCTGGGTCCGCTCGTCACGGACGTCGCGCCGGGATACGACCATATCACGTCGGCGATCGGCGCGGCGATGATCGGCTGGTTCGGTGCGGACATGCTCTGCTACGTCACGCGCAAAGAGCACCTCGGTCTGCCGAACGCGGAAGAAGTGCGCGAGGGCGTGATCGCGTACAAGATCGCGGCCCACGCGGCGAACATCGCGCGGCGGCGTCCCGGCGCAACCGAGCGGGACGACGCGCTGTCACGCGCGCGCTATGCGTTCGACTGGAACGAGCAGTTCCGGCTCGCGCTCGATCCCGCACGGGCGCGCGAGCTGCACGACGAGGCGTTGCCGGCCGAGTACTTCAAGAGCGCGGAGTTCTGCGCGATGTGCGGGCCGAAGTTTTGCTCGATGCACATCACCCGGGAGATCGAGCGGTCACTGGGGTTACGGGAGCCGCTGAAGAAGGAGAAGCGGGAGGCGGTGGGGGCGGACTGACGCCCTCAGGGTCCGCGCTTCACGAAAAACTCGTACGCGGTCTTGCCCACGCCGAAGCCTTGCTGGCCGAACACGTGCGCGCGTATGACGAACGTGCCGCTCGTAGGTACTGTGAACGAGCCTGGCGATCCAAACGTTGATCCAAAGAACGCCGCGTTGCTTCCGATCAATGCTCCCCCAGGGGTGCTCGGGTCGATGACCTCGAGCACAACGGCGCTGTCGAGGGGGGACTGCGCCAGCAGCCGGACAAATGGCGTCAGCACCTCGCCCGGGGTTCCCGAAGACGTGAACTCGTCGATGTCTCCGACGGGATCAATGGTCTCACCGCGTACCGTATCACCGACGGTGTAAGCGGCCGGGTTGTTCTCGGGAGCACGATTGACGGGCACGACGTGGAATCCATACGGGCCCACGAAGCTGAAGCCGCTACACATGGGGTCAAAACAAACGGCAGATAACCCTCGGGGTTCGCCCACGACAATCTTGAACTGCCCCCCGGGAGGCACACGGAACGGCCCCGCGATCCGGTGAAATTGGGCGGGCTGTTCCGCCAATGTGTCGAACGTGACTGGATCCAACACCCCCACGCGGATGAATGGGCCAACGTATCCATCACGGCCGTCGACAACGACGCTCACGTCCTGGCCCGGCGGTCCCGTCACTGTGAACTCATCAATGTCACCCAGAACATCGATTGGTTCAGTGGTCACCGAATCACCGATTCCCAATGCGGCGCTCACATGCTCCGGCCCCGGGTCAATGGGCTGCACTGTAAAACGGTAGGGACCACGCTCACTAAACGCCCCCGTGTAGCCGGCAACCTCAACGGTGTACCAACCGGTGGCAGGCAGGTCGACACGCCCCGACTGCCGGTCCTGCAAGGCGTTTGTCGAGGTCGGAGCGAACATGACCACACCGTGATCGCTGAAGCCCGGCGGCGGGGTCACCCAAAACTGAAAAGCACCTGAGGAAGGAGTGCTGAGTCCCTGGACCATGATATTTACGTGCTGGTCGCGGACACCATAGAAGTGGAACCGATCCGCGTCACCCCAGGGCTCGATCGCTTCGCCGGAGACGGTATCACCGATTGCAAACGTATCGGACACCACCTCAGGCCCGAAACCGAAGCGATAGAACCACAAGCGGTAGGGGCCTCGCAAGATGGACCGATCGAGCGGCTGGCTGCCATCAACGCGAACGACGTAAGTGCCGGGCGCCACGCGCATGCGTCCCATTGCCGCGCGACCGGCGGCGTACGTGGTTGACGTCCCGATGATACGGCGCGTCGCGGAATCGACGAGCTGCACCGTGAGCACACCCTCCGGGGGATTGTCGAGCGCGAAGGCAAGGTTGGCACCGCTCGAATCGGTCACTCTTACAAAGAATTCGTCAACGTCGCCGGGGAGGTCGATCGCCTCGCCGCTCAGACTGTCGCCGAAGCCGAGGGTGCTCGGAATGGACTCCGGCCGCGGATCGACCCGGTACAGAAACAGCCGATACCCGCCGCGGTAGTCCGGGATGGTAAAGGGCTTCAAGCCTGTGACGCGGAGGCGGTATGTGCCTGTGAAGGGAAGCCTAAATCTACCGGTTGGTAGGCGGATAAGACTTGTGTCTGTGCCCTTGCTCTCGACGGCTGCCAACAGTCTCCCAGCCGGGTCAAGTACTTCGAGCCGTGCGGACGACTCCGGCAGCCCGTTCTGCGCCTGCAGAAACACGTCGTATTCATCGCCCACTGCGCCCGTGAACGTAAACTCGTCGACGTCGCCCGGAAACCCGATGTCTTCTCCGATGACCGTATCGCCGCCGGCAATTGTGGAAGGCACGTGCTCTGGTCGCGGGTCGATGGCGTACAGGTATAGCCGATAGGCGCCGGTGTCCGCCACTTGGCTCGGCTTCGTGGCGGTCACTCGGAGGACATACGTCCCGCCGTTTGTGACGTGGAAGCGGTTCGTTGCGTGCGCGAACAGGGCCGTGTCGCCTGGTTCGCTCGAACCGATCGCGAGCGTGGCACCGCCCTGGGGTGCCACTTCCACCTGAAAGGTGGGTGAGCTGCCCTGCACGAAGGCGTTGTAGTCCGCGCCCGCCGTCGCCTGAAACGTGAACTCATCGACATCACCGGCCCGATCGATCCGCTCGTTCGCGATCTCCCGGTCGAACGGAATCGAGGGGGCGCCATGCTCCGGCTGTGGATTCACGACGTAGGTCCAGAAGCGGTAGGGACCGCGGTAGCGGGGATAGATGTTGCCGCTGACCGAACTGGCTGTGAACTGATAATCACCCGACGACGGAAGGCGCATGCGTCCAGTCGTTAGTGAGGTCGCGGTTCCTGCGTCCGCAAAGACGTAGCCCAGAAATGTCTTCGTAGTGGGATCCACCACGTTCAGGGCGACCGATCCCGATCCCACAGGGCCCGGTGTCTCCGCGACCGCGACGATCTGCTCTCCCGCGTTCCCGTGCGCGATGAACTGATCTATATCCACGCGCGGTTCGATGGTCTCGCCAGCGACCGTGTCCCCAAATGTGAATGAAACGGGCACGTGCTCCGGCGCTTGGTTGATTTGGTAGATCCTGAAACGATAGCGACCCAGACTGTCCGGTGGGGACACGCGTACTCCCACACGATAGACCGTACGCGTTTGCGTCCCGAACGTGGCGCTCGGATTGTCATCCAAAGGCGGACCCCCGGCGCCGGCGGTGAGCACCGGACCATTGAAGAAGGGGTGTATGGAGTCTTGGACTGAAAGAAAAACGCGCCCCCGCAACGCCTCGAGGAATACCGCGCTGAACGAGTACCATTTGATCGAGCCGGTTACGACTGAATCCTGGATGACAAGACCGATCGGCACCCGCTCGCCTTCGCCGTGCGGCTCGAACGGCGAGCTCTCACAGCCGGCGAGCATTGTCGCGAGCGCTAGGGCGACCGCGAGGCGTATGGTCATCGCGTGGGGCACATAGTGGACTGATACATTGCCGGTGCTTGCCGAGCCATGAATTTACTTGCGATCACCAAGCGATCCCGTAATCCTCCCCATGATTCGACGAGCCGCCCCATAACGAGCCGTGCTTCCAGTCGAAAAAGATTGCGTTGATGGGCCCGGACGTCCTGTCGTCGAACTCAAGTTTGTACCCCATCGCCCGCAGCTCCTGCCGAGTCCATGCGGGTGTGTCATCACGCAGTGTCAACCGACCGGGTTCGGTCTTGTGCTCGCCAAATGAGTTGCGCATCTGATAACTCGTGATGTTTGCCGCTTCGACGGCCTGCTGCACGTTCATGCCGAACTCGACGACATTCAGAAAGAATTGCAGCAGGTTCTGATCCTGGGTGTCGCCGCCCTGCACCGCAAATGCCAGGAACGGCTTGCCGCCCTTCATCGCCAGACTCGGCGTCAACGTCACGCGCGGACGCTTGCCTGGGACGATCACGTTGAACGGATTGTCGGCGCTGTCGACGACGAATTGCTGCGCGCGCTGGCTCACCCCGATGCCGGTATGACCCGCGATCATCGCCGGAATCCAGCCGCCTGACGGTGTCACCGAAACCACCCAACCCGACGTGTCCGCCGCTTCAATCGATGTCGTCCCGCGCCGGAAGGCCTCGTTGAAGGCGGCGAGCGCCGCCGCGTCATCGCCCCCTTCGGACGTCGTCACCGGCCGAGGAGACCAGCGCTGCAGGAGCGGTAAATAGGGATTGGTGCCACCCTGAAAAGGATACGGATCGCCCGGTTTGATGTCCGGATCGTTGCGGTCGGGATTGATCAGCTTGGCGCGCTCGCGCGCATACTCCTTCGACAGCAGTCCCCGGATCGGCTCCTCCGGCGGAAATGCAGGATCGCCGTAGTAGAAGTCGCGATCGGCAAATGCCAGGTTCATCGTCTGATACAACGTATGGATGTAGCGCGTGCTGTTATAGCCCATGGCCTTCAGATCGAACCCTTCGAGGATGTTGAGCGCCTGCAGCATGGCGGGCCCTTGCGACCATTGCTGCAGTTTGTAGACCTCGATGCCGCGATACGTCGTCATGAGCGGCTCTTCGATCTTGACGCGCCAGCTCGCGAGATCGGCGAGCGTGACGAGGCCACCTTCCTCCTGCACTCCGCGCACAAATTCTTGTGCGATATCGCCGCGATAGAATCGATCGTAGGCGGCCATGATCGCGTCATGCCGGTTCTTGCCGCGCCGCAGCGCCTGTTGCTCGGCTTCAACCAGCTTCCGGAGCGTCGCGGCGAGATCGGGTTGGCGGAAGATTTCACCCCCTTCGGGTGCTTCGCGCGCTTCCCCCGCATGCGGCAGCATGACCGCGCGCGAATAGCGCCACTGCTTGAGCCAGCGCTTGTTGCGCTCGATCGAATTCGCTGTCTCGTCTTCTATCGGATAGCCCTCGGCCATGCTGATCGCGGGCTCCAACACTTCGCGAAGACTCAGCTTGCCATACTCGGCGAGCATCACCATGAGTCCGCCAGGCGTGCCGGGCGTGATCGCGGCGAGTGGCCCATACTCGGGCGGGAAGCGCATCCCCTTGGAACGGTAGAAGTCGGCCGTCGCGCCAGTCGGCGCAACGCCGAGGGCGTTGATAGCGATGACTTTCCTGGTGTGGGGATTGTAGATCAGGGCCTGCGTCTCGCCGCCCCAGGAGAGCACGTCCCACATCGTGGTGACCGCGGCGAGCATCGCGCACGTGGCGTCCACCGCGTTGCCGCCCTTTTGGAACATCATGGCGCCTGCTTCGGCGCCGAGTGGCTTGCCGGTGATCGCGACCCAGTGGCGGCCGTGCAAGGCCGGCTTCTGAGTGCGCTGCGCCACAAGCGTGGTCGGAAGAACGAGGAGAGCGAGCAGCAGGCAGCGACGGACGGCCATCGGTGCTCCAAGAGAGGATCGGCTGGAAGGTACCGAAGTCGGACCGCCCGCTCAATCCAGCCGTCGTTCGGCGGAGCGCGCGTGACCCTCGAGCCCTTCGACCCTCCCGAACCACGCGGCGTCTTCGACGAGTGGACGCGCGGCCGCGGAGTCGTCGATGCGCAGCCACGTGCGTACTCGCAGAAACGTGTAAACCGATAGGCCGCCCTTCGACCGCGCAGTGCCCGCGGTCGGAAGCACGTGATTGGGACCGGCACCGTAGTCCCCCAGCACCTCTGCCGATCCGCTGCCGATGAACAGCGCGCCGTAATTTCCAAGTAGCGGCGCGACGGCGGCCGAGTCCTGGAGGCAGAGCTCCAGGTGCTCGGGCGCAAGCGCATCGCATGCCGAGATGCCTTCCTCTACACTCGCGACCACCACAACACCGCCATTCGCGAGCGCCGCCCGAGCGACCTCGGCGCTGGGCAAGTTGCCAAGCTGGCGAGCGAGCTCCTTGTCGACGCAATCGGGCTGTGCAGGATCGAGCGTGACGAGCACGGGCAGCGCGTCGGGGTCGTGCTCCGCCTGCGCGAGCAGATCAGCCGCAATCACTGCAGGAGAGGCGGTGGAGTCGGCGAAAACAACCAGCTCCGACGGGCCCGCGAGCATATCGATTGCAACGCGCCCCGCGACGAGCTGTTTCGCCGCCGTGACGTAGCGATTTCCGGGTCCCGCAATCACGTCACAAGGAGGAACCGGGCCCGCGCCGAACGCGAGCGCCGCAATTGCCTGCGCGCCGCCCGCCGCGAGGAGACCGTCGGCGCCGGCGATGGCCGCGGCGGCGAGCGTCATCGGTCCCGGCTTGGGGCTCGTGACCCAGATCTCCTTCACGCCCGCCGCCCGCGCCGTCACCGCCGTCATCAGCACCGACGAGGGCAGTGGATAGCGCCCGCCGGGCGCGTAACAGCCAGCGCGCTCCAGCGGTGCGATCCAATGACCCGCCGCTCCACCAGGCACCGTGACGGTCACCGCATTCAACGCGCGCTTCTGCGCCTCGGCGAATGTCAGGATTCGCGCAGCGACGCGCTCGAGTCGCGTGCGGTCGCCGGCGGCCAAGCCATCGAGCGCCCGCGCAAGCTCGGCTCGATCCAAAAACAACGGTCCTCCGGCGGGCACGTCGCCGTGCCGCTCGGCGTGCTCCCGTAGCGCGCTCTCGCCGCGCGCGCGCACTGCGTCGACGATCGGCGCGGCGACCGCCAAGGCCTCGGCCGGCACACCGGCCGTGCGACGACGCACGAGTTCGGCAACGGAACGACGGTTCAGCACGCGGAGGTCTTTCTGACCATCGGCCGCCGATTCACGGCCCCGTGACGACGGGCCAACTCCGCACGAACGTCGGCCAGCGTTCCGCCGCCGCGCGCCAACGCGACGAGTGCCATGTACAACACGTCGGCCGTCTCCCGCACCACATCTCCGGTCGACTCAGCCCGCGCGAGCTCGTCCGCTTCTTCGCGAAGCTTCGCCGCAAGCAGCGCTCGATCGGTCAGCAGCCGCGTGGTTCCGGAGCCCGTGACGGGCCGGGCCGCCCGGTCCGCGAGCGTCCGTTCGAGATCGAACAGATCGAACTCCGACGGCCAGCACGAGCGGCGATTCAGGTGACAGAACCCGGCGCCCACCTGGCGCACGGTGAAACGCAGCGCATCGCGATCGCAGTCGAGGTCCACGCGCACGAGGGTCTGCGCGTTTCCCGAAGTCGCGCCTTTTTCCCAAATCGCCTGGCGCGAGCGCGACCAGTAGATCCCGCGCCGCTCAGCCACCGCGCGCGCGAGCGACTCCCGCGAACTCCAGACGAGACCGAGTGTGCGGCTCGCGTCGTCGCACACCACGGTCGGCCACACGTCGCCTGGCAACGGCTTCGTGAGCGGCGCGGCGACCGCGTCGCCAAGCGATAGCGTGCCGGTGTAGAGCGCCATGCCGACCTGGGCATCGGCGCCAATGCGATCGAGCTCGGCCACTTCGCCCGCAGTGGTGATACCACCCGCGGCCGTCACGCGGGCGCCTGCCGCGGCGCGCACTACTGACTCCACGGCGGCACCGTCGTAGCCCAGCATTTCCCCCTCGTTCTCCACCTGAGTGAAGAGGAACCCACCGACAACGGGCGCAAGCTCGCCGACGCGCTCGAGCACCGGGACACCGGTCGTCCGGCGCCAACCGTCCACTACGATCTCGCCGCGTTTGGCATCCACGGCTGCGACAACGCGCTCCCGCGGCAAGGCGCCGCAGAACTCCGGCGTCGCTGCTGTGCCGATCACGATCTGGACGGCGCCGTCGTCGAGCCAGCGGCGCGCGCTGTCGAGATCGCGGATGCCTCCGCCCACGCGACACGGCGCGCGGCGGACGAGATCCCGGATCACGTCGGCGTTCGAGCCCCGGCCAAGTGCGGCGTCCAAATCGACGACGGCCACCTCACCCGCGATTGCGAACTCCTCCAACCGCTCGACGGGATCGCCGCCGTCGAGGACGAATTCCTTGCCGCGCCGCAACTGCACCGCGCGTCCGCCCATGATGTCGATGCTCGGTACGATCATCGCCGCACCCGAATTCCCCGGACGGCGAGGTCCGCTTTGATGCCGTCCACCGTCTCGTCGCGGTCGTGAAAGACCGATGCCGCGAGCACCGCGTCCACGCCGGCTGCAAAGGCCGCGGCGACGTGTTCCCGCGTTCCAACGCCGCCCGAGGCGATGACGGGGACCCGAACCGCTTCCAACGCAGCGCGCAGCAGCCGGATGTCGTGTCCCGCCCGCGTTCCATCGCGATCCCAGCTCGTAAGCAGGATCTCGCCCGCGCCCAGATGCTCGCCCTCGCGAGCCCACATCACCGCGTCGGGTCGGGCGACCTCGCGCCCGCCGATGACCAGCACCTCCCAGCAATCCGCGGCGCAGCGCGCATCGATCGCGAGGACGACGCACTGGCGGCCGAACGCGTCGGCGAGCTCGGTCAAGAGCTCAGGGCGGCGCACCGCAGCCGTGTTGACGCTCACTTTGTCTGCGCCGGCGGAAAGGAGACAACGCGCGTCATCCACGCTGCGGACGCCTCCGCCCACAGTCAGCGGAATGCGGAGCGCCGCCCGCACGCGCCGCACCGTCTCGACCTGCGTGCCACGGCCGCTGGCGGACGCCGCGACGTCGAGGATTACGATCTCGTCGGCACCTTGGGCTTCATACCGCGCCGCCTGCTCGGCGGGGTCGCCGGCGTCGCGCAGGTCCTGGAAGCGGATGCCTTTCACCACGCGGCCATCCTTCACATCGAGGCACGGGATGATACGACGCCGCAGGCCCGACGACCCGTTCGCTGCCGGCAAGGGTCGCGCCGTTCGACCCGTAAGCCAGCGCTCGAGCAGATCCGCGCCATACGCACCCGATAGCTCGGGGTGAAACTGGCAAGCGAGCGTATGCCCGCGTTCAAGCGCGGCGAGGAATGGCACGCCGTGCGTGGTCCAGGCGGTGGTCCATCCCGGCGGACTTTCACGCAGCGCGTAGGAGTTCGCGAACGCCGCGACCCCGGGAGTCAGCAAACGCGCTTCTGGTTCGGGCGTCACGCTGTTCCAGCCGAGATGCGGGATCCGCACATGGGGTGGCAACCGGCGACAGGTTCCCGCCACAACGCCGAGTCCCGCCACCCCGGGCGCCTCCTCACTCGCCTCGCATAACATCTGCATGCCGAGACAAATGCCGAGGATCGGTGTGCCGCGTGATCCGTGATCGCGAATGGCGGTTTCAAGACCGCGAGATCGGAGCGCCGCCATGCCAGTGCCAAACGCGCCGACACCAGGCAAAACGATGCGTGCCGCGTCGCGCACGGTTGCAGGATCGGCGGAGATGATCACGCCAGCGTTGAGGCGTCGAAAGGCGCCGGCAATCGACGCGAGATTGGCGACGCCCGAATCCACGATCACGACGTCACTCATGACTGGCAGCTCCGAGCGTGCCTTTGGTTGACGGCACGTCTTCGAATCCCGACACCCCCACCGCCTGACGCAGCGCCAGAGCGGTGGCCTTGAACGCCGCTTCGGCACGATGATGATCGTTTTCGCCCTTTAGTACATCGACATGCAGCGTCATGCGCCCCGCCGTCGCCAGCGAACGCAGGAAATGCCCGACATTCTCACACGCGAGGCCACCGATTGCCTGGCGTTGCAGGCTGAGCGCGACGTCTGAAAACGGCCGGCCGGAAAGATCGACGACCCCCCGTGCTAACGCCTCATCGAGCGGGGCGAGCGCCCAGCCGAAACGGTTGACCCCGCGCCGCTCCCCCAGGGCGCGGTCGAGTGCCTCTCCCACAGCGAGCGCACAATCCTCGGCGGTGTGGTGATCGTCGACCTGCAGGTCCCCCTCGCACGTGAGCTTCAGGTCAAACCGCGCGTGGCGACCCAGCGTGTCGAGGAGATGATCGAGGAAACCGATCCCCGTCTTTATCGTCGTCTTCCCGGTGCCATCGACATCGAGCGAGAGGTGAATCGATGTCTCGCGGGTGGTGCGCGTGACCGTGCCAGTGCGGGGATTCATGACAGCAACTCCTCCAGATCGGCCAGTTGATCGAGCACGCGAGCGGCGCCCGCGTCGGCGAGAGCAGCGGCGGTTGCAGCGAGGTCATCGCCGGGCGCCACGACGCCGAGCGGCAGCACGTCGGCGCCGGCGGCGGCCCGGATGTCATCGGGGGCATTGCCCACCATCCACGCCCGTCGAGCTCGCAGGCGCGTGAGTGCGAGGCGAACCGGCGCGGGGTCCGGTTTGCGCGCGGCGTCTTCCATGCAGACGACAGCGCGGAACAGGTCCGCGACACCCTCGCGCTCGAGGAACCAGCGCGCCTCCTCGCGCGGCCGCCCCGTGACGACGGCGAGCGGCAGCCGCTTCGCGAGTCGTTCGAGCAGCGCGCGTGGCACGATCAGGCGCTCGCGTTCGCGCAACCCGGGCGATCCGGCCGCGCCGAGGTACAGCGCCTGGAAGCGTGTGGTGACGCTCGCGAGCTCGGCCTGGACGCCGCGCGCCGCGATCAGGCGCTGCGTCACGATCCAATCGTTCGCCGCGTCGCCCGCGCGCAACGCATCCTCGATGTCTTCCATTGTTACGTTCACGCCGTAGGTCTCGGCGGTTGCAATCATGGCCGCGCGCTGCGACTCGCGCACGTCGGCGAGCACGCCGTCGAGATCGAAGACGAGCGCCTCAGGCGCGAGCACCGTGTCGAGGGCGCTCGTGAGGCGCTCGAAGGCGGTCGGTTCACCGGGCAGCGTGATACGCAGCGCCGTGACGATGCCGGGCCGGTCGGGAAACTCGCGGACCAGCACTCGGAGCGCGGCGAGGCCGGCGGCACAGAACCTCGCGCGTCGGCCGCACTCGACGAAGACGAAGTTTGCCTGCGACGCGCGAGGAGAGAGTCCGAGCGACGCCAGCTGCCGGGTGAGTGCCGCGCGCTCCTCACGCACCCGCGCTACGTGCGCCGCGAGCGGCCCCGCACCGCGCTCGAGCTGTCGCATCGCCAGCGCCAGCGATGGGGCGGCGACGGGATAAGGGCCGCCCGCCGCGCGCAGCACGGCGACGACGTCCGCATTGCCAACCGCGTAGCCGACCCGGCACCCCGCGAGCCCCCACGCCTTCGAGAGCGTGCGGAGCACGAGGACGTTGGGGATGTCGAGCACGGCAGCGGTGAGATCGTAATTCGCATACTCGACGTAGGCATGATCGAGCAGGACGAGAGCGCCGGGCGCCGCGGCGGCGAGCCGGCGCACGTCCGCCAGCGTGGCCACGCCACCCGTCGGATTGTTGGGCGACACGATCGCGACGACCGCGGTGCGGGCGTCGATGCGCTCCGAAAACGCGCCGGTGGGAAACGCGTCACTCGGCCACGGCACGCGCACCAGTTCGCCCCCGGCGAGCGCCGCGTAGCGATCGAGCATTTCGAAACTCGGGTCGGGAAGCAGCAGGGTGCGGCCGGGCGTGAGGAATGCGCGGCAGGCACGATCGATCGCTTCATCCGCTCCGGCGGTGACGATCACGCGCTCGGGCGCGACGCTCCAGTGCGCGGCGAGGCGGCCAGTCAGCTCGGCAACGTCGGGGTAACGACGAAGCACCTCTGGATCGGCCTGCGCCAACTCGGCCAGCACGGCCGGCGACGGCAGGAGGCCCTCGTTCCGGTCCAGTCGCAGCATGCCGGCGCCGCTGCGGACCGGCTGGTCATACGCAGACGCGGGATTGATCCACGAACGTGGCCCGCTCCTTTCCCCGGTCCTCGTCGCGGTCGTCATGGCACGATCTGCGACAGAGCGGAGACGACGACGTCAGTGCCGCCGGCCGCTTTCACCGCGGGAATCACCTGTGGCAAGAGCTCACGCGGCACGGCGGCCTTTACTGCGTATCCGGTGTCGCCAAACAGTCGGGATACTGTCGCTTGGCGCATGGACGGCAGCACGGCCACCACGGCGTCGAGACACGCCCCCGACGCGTTCACTTCGAGCATGACGCGCCGACGAGCCTCGAGCACGGAGTTGATCAGCAACACTAGATCGTCGATGTAGCGGCGGCGTGTCGGATCATCGAGTGCCGCGCGGTGCGCATACAGCCGCGTGGATGAGGGCATCAACACGTCGACAATCGCGAGTCCGTTAGCGTCGAGGGTCGCACCGGTGGCGGTGTTGTCGACGATCACGTCGGCGTCTTCGGGAGGAAAGACTTCTGTCGCGCCGTAAGAGCGGACGAACTCGGCGCACACCTTCTTTGCGTCGATCCAGCGGCGCGCCATCCGCTCGTATTCCGACGCGACGACGAGACGCCGCGCGGGCAGTCGCCCGCCTTCGAGCAGCGCGACGGGAGCAGCAGCCACGAGTTGCACGGGGTCGAGGCCCGTGTCGAGCAGCTCGACGACGTCGGCTTCCAGCTCCGCCACCCAGTCGGCGCCGGCGAAGCCCACATCGCGGCTGCCGAGCGCAAGCATTTCGACGATGTTCTGGGGTTTCAGGAGCTTCGCCTCGGCCCCGGGCAGTCCCACGTCGGGCCGATAGCCCCGGGCGCTGGGACGCACGCGGATGCCGGCATCGGCGAGAAGGGTCAGCACGCCCTGCTCCATCCGGCCCTTGGGCAGGCCGAGGCGAAACGGGACGGCGCGGCGGACGATTGTGGACATCGATCGGCTCCATGTTGGCCGAACCGGAGTCCCCCAGAGTCCCGCGACGCCGCCCCAAAAAGCACGACGCCGGCCCTGGGGGGACCGGCGTCGGTGATGATCAAGACTCTACACGCCTCCGGCTATCCCCCGTGTTCCGAGTGACCGTGGTGATGCCGGTGCGAAGAAGTACGCTTCATTGACCGTGATATAGCGCAGTGGCGAAACTGTGTCAATGCGCATCGGCCTCATACCTCGGACGCGCTGGGGGCTGATCCGGATGATCGCGCTCGCCGGGATTCTGCCACTCCTCTTCCTCATCATCTGGCTGTTCACCGTCCGCATGCCGGGCCCGGCATTCTCGGGGCCGCTGCCGCCGCTCACGCCCAATCAGATGCTCATCCGCGCGGGGCTGGAACGCCACGTCCGAGTGCTCGCGCACGATATCGGCGTGCGCAGCGATGCGACGTATTCCAACGTCCTCCGGACATCAGCTTACATCGAACGCCGCCTGCAGGATCTCGGGTATACAGTCGACACGCAGGAGTTCTTCGCCCTGGGTCGCTCCTATCGCAATATAGAAGCGACGCTGCCCGGGGCGCCCGGGCATGCGCATGAAGTCGTCGTGCTCGGTGCCCACTACGACACCGCCGAAGAAGCGCCTGGCGCCGACGACAACGCGAGCGGCGTGGCGGGCGTGCTCGAGCTGGCTCGAGTGTTCGCCCACGAGCGCCTGGCTCGCACTGTGCGATTTGTCTTTTTTTCAAATGAGGAGCCGCCGTCGTTCCCGACGGCCGACATGGGGAGCCGGCATTACGCCACCGCTGCGCGGGCGCGCAACGACCAGATCGTCGCGATGCTGTCGATCGAGTCGATTGGCTACTACGACACTGAGAAGGGCAGCCAGCGATATCCCTTCCCGCTCAACTACGCGTACCCGGATGTCGGCGACTTTATCGGATTCGTGTCGAATCTCAAGTCGCGCGCGCTGCTGCATCGCGCGATCGCGGCGTTTCGCGCGCACGCTACTCTGCCGACGCAGGGCGCAGCGGCGCCCGCATGGGTGCCGGGCGTCTGGTGGTCGGATCATTGGTCGTTCTGGCGGGAAGGCTATCGGGCGATCATGATCACCGATACCGCGCCGTATCGGAATCCGTTCTACCACACTCCGCAGGACACGCCCGACAAGCTCGACTACGACCGCATGGCGCGGGTGGTGCACGGATTGTCGTACGTCGTGCGCGCGCTGGCAAATTGAGGAACGCCTAGCGGTCCAGTCGCGCAAACGCGCGCACCGGAAAGCTCCCCATCCCTTTTACCCGTGGCGGCACCGCGAAGAAGCGAAAACCGCTCTCGGGCAAAGCGCCGAGATTCGTCATGTGCTCGACGATCGCCACGCCCCCCCCCAACAGGATCGTGTGGGCGGGTCGGTTCCCGTCCTTGTCGTCATCGATGTTGAGCGAATCGATCCCCACAAGCGCCGCCCGCGCCTTCACCAGGTACTCAGCAGCGTCGCGGGTCAGGAACGGATGTTGGCCGCTGGAATAGGTGTCGGTGCGCCAGTGCGCGTCCCACGCCGTGTGCACGAGGACAGCCTTTCCTTTTAGATCGAGCGTGCTGAAGCGCGCAGCGTCTATGCCTCGACCCGCCGCATCCTTCACCCGCACCACGATGCCGGGCAGGTCGGCTACCGCGTCGAGCGCATATCCCGCGACGTCGCGGCCGTCCGGGTATCGATGAAACGGCGCATCGATGTACGTGCCGGTGTTGGCGAGGAGGTCGATCTTGCCGATCTGGAAAGTGGTTCCCGCGGCGTAGCGCGCCGTTGATGCGTCGCGGGACAGCCAATCGCTGATCGCCGGGGCGGGAAGGCCGCGATACGTCACCATCCCGTGCTCGATCTCGTGACTGAGATCGATTAGCTGGGCCATATCCGTGCGAGCGCCTTAAGCAGCTGTCCCTCCGGGGTCGAACCTTCGGGAGCTTCGGAAAGCACAGTCACCAGACGCCGTCGCAGGAGCGGATCCCGCGCCGCCTGAGCCGCGAACTGCACCGTCAGAGGAATGAACCAAGCTGCCTGCCGCGCCCCGGACCCGGCGCGGGCCACTGCGGCATACTGCTCGAAGAGCGCCAGCAGGAAAGCGCCCTTGGATGGGAAATGTCGATAGATTGCACCCTTGGTGAAGCCGGCAGCGAGCGCGACTTCGTCGAGGGTTGCGATTTCGAAGCCACGTTCGGCGAACAGCTCCAACCCGGCCGCCACGAGCAGAGCGCGAGTCTCGGCCTTACGTCGCTGGTGAATGATTCCCACGAGTATCTAGGATACCTGTCGGCACCTTTGACGCAAGACTCTGGATACCTTCCGGTATCCAAGATACCGCTTGGTCCCTTGACTGAGCTAAGCGTCAGTCTAGGTTTGCGATTCGCCGCCCGCTTGCACCACAGTTACGCGCTCAGGAGAAGCAATGCCGTACATCATCGCCGAGCCGTGCATAAATGTTAAGGACCGATCCTGCGTCGACGTGTGTCCGGTGGACTGCATCTACGAAGGCCCGGACATGCTGTACATCCACCCCGACGAATGCATCGACTGCGGCGCGTGCGAACCGGAGTGCCCCGTGACGGCGATCTTCCCCGAGGAAGACACCCCGCCGCAATGGAAGGACTACATCGCGAAGAATCGCGACATCTTCCAAAGCGAAAACCCGCCCGGCAAACCGCAGCGCAAAGGCTCCTAACTCAGAGTTGAGCCAGGAAGGCGTTCAAGGCGTCGTTCACCGCCTGCGGTTGTTCCAGCGGCGACAGGTGACCCGATCCAGGGATGACCGTGAACTGTGCGCCAGGAATAGCGCGAGCCATTTCCTCCATCCCTTCGGCCGGCGCAATCTGATCGTCGTCGCCCGCAACCACCAGAATCGGAATCCGAATCTGTCCAAGTACGGGCGTCGAATCGGGGCGGTCTCGGAGTGCGCGCAGCGAGACGACCATTCCATTCACCGGCTGCCTCTCGATCATCGTCGTCACCTCGCGCACGACCGCCGGTTGACGTTCTCGCGTGACCCGTGCGAGGACCTTCGGCACGAGCTCCGCAGCGATCGCCCCCGGGCCCTCGCGTTCGGCTTTTGCGGCCATGGTGTCGCGTGAGCGTTTTGCCTCCGGGGTGTCCGCGGTCGCTTTCGTGTGGCAGAGAACCGCTGCGCGCACACGCGTCGGGAACGCGCGGAGCAACTCGAACACGATGTAACCTCCCATCGATTGACCGCACACCACTACCTGGTCGACCTGCAAATCATCGAGGATACCGACAAGCCGAGTTGCCTGATCGGCGATCGAGTACGGACCCGCTGCAGCGAGAATATTCACCAGTCCCGCGCCCCACAGGTCGGGAACGATGCGTTCCCATTGCGACAGCGCGGCGATTTGGTGTCGCCACATCGCACTGTCGAACGGGAAACCATGAATGAAGAGTACCGGGAGATCGATCATGGCCAGGCAAAGGTATGCCAGAATACGACTCGTTGAACCTTCACGTCGGCACGTTGCAAAAAGCCGAAGGCCTTTGCCCCATAGGTCGGATCGAGACGCACGGCGTACTCTGCCGCGAGCGCGCGGGCCCGCTCGCCCTCCCGCGTGGGATGGCCATAACCCTTCCCCATTGCATCGACCACCCGGACGCGAATCGCCGATCGCGGAACGTTGAACTCAATCCCGGTCTGACGGATGAGCGCGGCAGTTTTGCGCGCGAGGCGCAGCGTGCGCCACCGATTGGCGACGAACCATGGCGCGACGCGCACCGCGATTACCTCCGTGGACCAACCGAGCCACGCGATGGCGAGCGCGATGCCGGCCGCTGTGCCGCCGGTGCCCAGCGGTACAACAATGACGTCGGGAGCTGGAGCAAGTTGTGTCTCCAATTCGAGCGCGGCGAGCACGTGTCCGATCACCGCACGCGGGTCCGCGCCGCCACCAGGAATCCAGTGCGGTGTTCCCGAGCCGAGCCGCTGCGCCGCGCGCCAGGCGCGGAGCGCCGCCCACGGCAGCCCGATCAGGCTGCGCGCGCGAATCACGACAGTCGCCGCCTCGGCTGTGGCGCGGGCGATCCGACCGCTCGCCTCCGTCTCCGGCTGAGGAAACAGCGCGACCGCCGTGTGATGCCCGCGAGCCCGAGCGCACCGGGCGGTCGTGAGACAGTGACTCGACCCCGTTGCGCCCACCGTGACGAACACCGATTGCGGCGGCACACCGGCGAAGAGGAACTCGAGGCCGCGCACTTTGTTTCCGCCGGCGCGATCTTCCCGCTTGAGCCACAACGTGCCGAGACCCAGCGCCCGCGCGAGCGACGGCTGCTCCTCGAGCGGTGTCGGCCACGCGCCGAGACTGCACGGCGCGAAGGCGGCGCGTATCTTTGTGGCCAACACTGCGGAGCGATCCATGCGAGTTGCCACCGATTACATACGTCACGCGGCGCGAGCCGCCCGCAAGTGCGCGGGCGATCCGCTCGGCGGAGCCCCTGAGGCTCCAGACCCCGACTTTTACAAGACGTTGGCTAAGGCGCTGGAAGAAATCGCCGCCGGGCTGGAGGCGCTAGGGAAGGAGGAGTGAGCGCTCCGCTCTACATCGACACGGCTCCCGAGCTGGCGGCGTTCGTCGCCGCCGCCCGACGCGAACGACAGGTCGGCGTCGATACGGAAGCCGCCAGCTTCCATCGTTACCACGATCGTATCTACCTCCTCCAGATCTCGAGCCCAACCCAGACGGCGCTTATCGACCCCGTCGCCATTGCCGCCCCGGAGTTGGCGCCCGTCGGCGCGTTGCTGGCGGATCCGCAGCTCGAAAAGACCTTCCACGACGCCGACTATGATTTGCGCGTGCTCGACCGCGACTACGGCTTTCATGCGGTTCACCTGTTCGACACCCGTATCGCGGCACAGCTCACCGGCGAGCCCGGAATCGGACTGGCGGCGCTGCTCGAGAAGTACCTGGGCGTGAAGCTCCAGAAAGAGCACCAAAAGGCGGACTGGTCGATCCGACCCCTGACTCCTCCGATGCTCGCGTATGCCGCCGCCGACACCCGGTTTCTGCTCGCGCTACGGGATGCGCTCGAGCAACGCCTGACCGCGTTAGGCCGTCTTCCGTGGGCATTGGAGGAATTCAAGCAGCTCGAGTCGTTGCGGTGGACGGGGCCCGGGATCGGTGGAGAGGGAGAAGAAGAAGCGTACTTGAGGCTCAAAGGGGCGAAGGGACTGTCGCCACGGAGCCTGGCGGCGCTACGACTGCTGCATCGCTGGCGCGATACTGTCGCTGAACGGGACGACAAAGCTCGCTTCCGCATCATCGGCAACGACGCCTTACTGGCGGTGAGCCGCGCGCTGCCGGCGACGCGCGCCGAGCTCACCCAGATCAAGGACCTGCCCGGTTCACTCGCGCGGCGTCACGGCGACGCACTGCTCGATGCCGTGCTGCGCGCGAAGGCACTCCGCGAAAACGAGCTGCCGCGCGTCGAGCGCCGCC
>QHTW01000076.1:0-5235 GCA_003220955.1 Gemmatimonadota bacterium
GATCGTGCGGGTGGAGCGGGAGCGTTGCATCGGCTGTGGGGCGTGCCTGGTGCACGGCCCACAGGGAATGTTCGTGCTGGACTCGGATCGCAAGGCGGTGGTGACGCAGCCGGATCAGGAATGGTCGCCGATGGACGGCGGCTACATCCGGCACTGCCCGACTTACGCGATCATCGCGCGGCCGGCGGATCAGGCCAAGGAAATGAGACGATCAGGCTAAGCAGAGACTTGTGATTCGATGTCGCGCAGGTCGCGGATCACACGGTCCCAGTTGTAGTAGGTCTCGATCGCCTTGCGGCCGGCCTGACCGAGCCGGCGTGCGAACAGCTGATCGCCGAACAAGCGCTTGAGCGCCGCCGCCACGGCGACGGGCTCATCAGGATCGACGACGAGCCCGGTCTCCCCGTCGTGCACCGCCTCGGCCAGCCCCCCCGATTGACCGGCAATCACTGGCACCCCGCACGCGCTGGCCTCGGCGAGCGCGACGCCGAAGCCCTCCACGCGCGATCCGTCGGCGCGGCGCGATACGCCGACGTAGACATTCGCGATGTTGAAGACCGCGGGCAGCTCCGCTTCCGGCACGTTCCCGACAAACCTGACGTGGTTGCCGAGGTTCAGCTCTTCGGCGAGCCGCTGATACTCTTTGCGTTTCTTGCCGCTACCTACCACCAGATAGTTCACGTCCATTCCATCGTTCCGGCATTGCGCCACGGCACGGAGGGCCATATCGACACCCTTGTACGGCTCGAGTCGCGCGACGGTGAGCGCCCACATTCCACCGTTCACGCCATAGCGCTCCCGCACGGCGCGCGTGTCGATCCCCGGCCGGAACTGCTCGGGATCGGTGCCGAGCGGCACGAGGCGCACGCGCTCGGCGAGGGGATCGAGTCCCAACTCGCGCAGCACCTTCTGCGCCTGCTCGCGGGTCCATTGGCTGTTTGCGACTACGGCGTCGGCGGAGCCCAACAGCGCCTTTGCGGTCTTCCGCGCGAAGCGCGAGTGATGGATCGCATGCAGCTCCTTCAGCAGATCACCGCCGTGCACGAACACGCCGTACTTCGTCCCGACGCGCTCGTGCATCCATTTCGCTGGATACGTGCAGGGGCGAATCGAGTCGCACCAGGCGAACCGCGGTTTGTGCTGGCGCGCCAGGCTCGCGACGCGGCGCGCCCAGAACAGCAGCCCGGCAAGGTTGCGAAGCGCCTTGCTCGGCACCGGCAGCCGGTCCACGACCGCGCCGCTGAAGCGCACATCCGAGTCCTGGGAGTCGCGATGCTGGCCCGTGGAGACGAGCAATTCGCCGCGCGGATAGCGGCGCGTGACTTCGCCCATCATCCGGGCGATGCCGGTCTGCATCGGGGGGAACTCGCCAGTCAGGAGGAAAGTCTTAGCCATCGGCTGTGTATTGGAGCTCCGCTTCTTCCAACGTCGGCATCGCTGCGGTCACCAGAGGGGGCACGTTCGAATCTTAACGAAACGGGTCCCCGCTGAGCAATCGCTCGGCGCCATCAAGCGCAGCTAGTTATACTGGGACTTCGATGCACGTCGTGGTCGCGTCCCATCACCGGCTTCCGGTCGAAGGCTATGGCGGACCGCAACGCGTCGTCGTGGCGCTGGTCCAGGCGCTGGCGGCCTTGGGGCATCGCGTGACCGTTCTCGCCCAGCCGGGCACCAAACTCCCCGCCGCCTCCCGCGTCATCGAAGTCTCCCCTCGAGCCCTGAAGAGCAACGGCGGGGGCGCCGATCTTACTCCGTTTCTGCCCGACAATGCCGACATACTGCACGCGCATTTTCCCCTGAAGCAGGGCCAGAAATCCGTCCCCTTCGTGCAAACATTACATGGCAACTGGAAGCCCGGAACGCCGCTGCCGCCGCATACGATTTTTCTGTCGCGCGATCATGCCCGGCGCCACGGCAGCGACACCTTCGTGTACAACGGGCTCGATCCCGCGGACTTCATCTTCCGGCCGCGCAAGGAGCAGTGGGATCTCTTTCTCGGCAAGCTGCACAGCGATCGCGGCTATCACTGGGCGATCGAGGCGGCGAAGCGCACTGGGCGCCGGTTGATCGTCGCCGGCGGCTGGCGGCCGAGCTTCACCGGTGACATCAAGTACGTCGGCGAGGTGGGGGGCAAGCGCAAAGCCGTCTTGCTCGCGCGCGCGCGATGCCTCCGGCGCAATGGGACGAGCCCTTCGGGTTGCCCACGATCGAGGCGTTGTTCTCGGGAACGCCCGTGCTCGGCACCAAACGCGGCGCGCTGCCCGAAATCCTCACGCCGGACGTCGGTGCTGTGTGCGGCACGCTGGACGAGATGATCGCCGCGGCCCAAAACATCGGCACGCGTGATCCCCGGGCCTGCCGCGCGCACGCCGAGCGCTGGTTCACCCATTTCGAGATGGCCGCCGAATACGTGCGGATGTATCAGGCGCTCATCGGCACCGGGTCGCTGCCCGGCGGCCGAGTGACGCAGGCGGCCGGAGGTCGCTAGCCTGCACGTCGCGCTGCTGTCCCACCATCGCCTGCCGGTGCGGGGATATGGCGGGACAGAGCGCGTGGTCGCGGCGCTCGTGCAGGGACTTGCCGAGCTCGGTCATCGCGTGAGCCTGCTCGCGCCCGCGCAGACCAATCTCGCGGGCGCGACATGCATCGCAGTTCCGGAGAAGACGCTGCTCGGGCCGATGCCTGCACTCATGGCGTATCTGCCGAGCGGTGTCGACGTGGTACACGGGCACTACTCCATTGCACGTCCGCCCGACACGGTGCCGTTTCTACAGACGCTTCATGGAAATCATCGCTCCGGTGACTCACCGCCCCCGCACACCGTCTGTCTTTCATTCGATCATGCGCGGCGGCATGGCGTCACGAGCTTCGTGTACAACGGGCTCGACCCGAACAGCTTCACGTTCCAGTCTAAAAAGGACGACTACGATCTCTTCGTGGGGCGCCTGCACAGCGCGAAAGGATATCGCTGGGCCTTAGCGGCGGCGAAGCGTACCGGACGCCGCTTGCTCGTTGCGGGTGGGTGGCGGCCCAGCTTGCGGCGCACGATCCGCTATCTGGGCGAAGTGGACGGCGCGAAGAAGCGCGATCTGTTCGCCGGCGCGCGTTGTCTCTGGATGCCGGCGTTGTGGGATGAGCCGTTCGGACTCACCCTCATCGAGGCACTGTTCTCAGGCACGCCCGTCGTGGGAACGCGCCGAGGCGCGCTTCCCGAGATCGTGACGCCTGAAATCGGCGCACTGGGCGACACGTTGGACGAGCTGATCGAGGGCTCGCGGGGGATCGAGACGCGCTCGGCGGCGGCGTGTCGCGCGCATGCGGAGCGCTTCTTCTCACACATCACGATGGCGGAGCAGTACGTGCGCTTATACCGGAATTTGCTTGCGACCGGAGCGCTGGGGGGGGGCCCCGGACAACCAATCCCCTACACGACCTCGTAATTGCGAAACTCGAATACGCGGGCGCCCGTCAGCCGCTCGATCCAATCCGAGACATAGAAGCGTAGATGCTCCGGCTTGAAATGCACCGGGCCGATGATGCGCTCGGGATCGTGGCTCCGCTCGGCAATCCATTCCCGCGCGGCGGCGGGATGCGCGCGCGTGAAGTGCCGCAACAGTGGCGTCCACTCCAGAAAGCCGCGCGCCTGCTCTCGTTCCGAACGCTCGGCGCTCCAGGGATAGATCGTCTTCGAAATCTCGAGCTTCTCCTTGATGGCGCGCGCGGGGCGGGCCCAGCCGTAGTGAAACATGACCGCGTCGGTGGGACGGGCGCGGATCTTCCGGTCGTTCGGACCGACGCGAAAGCCCTGCGCGCCTTGATACGGATGGATGTCTCTGCCAAGTCGGATGCAGCGCACCTCACGCCGATACCAGCGCCGGCTCGTCGCGATCCGATCGAAGGCACCGTAGAAATGCAGGTACTTCACGAGGAGTCCTTCGACTCTTTCATCGTTATCCCACTCGGCGACTTTCTGTTTGAGGATGTGGGCGCCACGCTCATGCAATACTTCGTCGGCCTGGATGTAAATGCCCCACGAGCCACGGCACGCATCCATGGCGCGCTGCGTCTCGATGGACAACATGATGTTCTTCTTGGTGAAGTCCCACTCGGTATCGAGGATACGAACGCGCGGGTCGTGGATGGACGCGACGAGATCGCGCGTCTCGTCTTCGGACTTGCCGACGTTGACGACGACTTCGTCGCAGACTTCCAGTATCGATGCGATCGCCGGAACGATCGGGAAGTCCAGCTTGACCGCGTTCCGCACCAGCGTGAATCCCGACAGCACGTCAGGTTCGGAACTGCAGGTTGTACAAGCGGCGGTACAGACCGTCCGCGGCCAGCAGATGGTCGTGACTGCCGCGCTCGACGATCCGGCCTTCGGCCAGCACCACGATGAAGTCCGCATGCCGCACCGTTGCGAGGCGATGCGCGATCACGAAGACGGTGCGATGGGCCATCAGCCGGTCGATGGCCTCCTGCACGAGGCGCTCCGATTCGGTGTCGAGCGCGCTCGTCGCTTCGTCGAGAATCAAGATCGGCGGATCGCGCAGCAGCGCGCGCGCGATCGCGATGCGCTGGCGCTGCCCGCCGCTGAGCCGCGTGCCGCGCTCGCCCAGCACCGTGTTATAGCCTTCCGGCAAACGCATGATGAATTCGTCCGCATTAGCGGCGCGCGCCGCGGCGCGGACGTGCGCGAGGGGCACGTCTTTCAAGCCGTATGCGATGTTCGCGAGCACCGTATCGTTGAGCAGCACGGTCTCCTGTGACACGATGCCCATCAGCCGCCGCAGCGATGTTCGCGTGTAGTTCGTGAGCGGCACGCCATCGAGCAGGATTTCGCCGCGCGTCGGTTCGTAGAAGCGCGGCAGCAGGTCGACGAGCGTTGTCTTCCCGGCGCCCGACGGCCCGACGATCGCGACGACCTGCCCGCGCTGCACCTCGAGATCGACGTCCCGCAGCACCGCTTCTGCCGGCTCGTACTCGAACGACACACCGCGGAATTCGATCCGCTCGCCGAACTCCGCGGTCGTCTCGCCGGGGCGATCTCCTTCGGCGGATGGCAGGTCGAGCACCTCGAACACGCGATCCGCCGATGCGACCGCCGCGGCCATGGTGGCGGGGTAATTCGAGACCGACTTGATCGGCGACATCAATCGCAAGCTGACGGCGAGGAACGTGATCAGTACCGCGGGATCGAGCGTCGCCGACGCGCCGAGGGCGAGCCGGGTGCCG
>QHTW01000076.1:5311-6422 GCA_003220955.1 Gemmatimonadota bacterium
CTCGCTTCCAGTAGCGCTCCGCGAGCACGCGGAAGCGGCGCAGCTCGAACGCTTCGGCGACGTAGGCGCGCACGAGCTTCGCGGATGCAATCATCTCACCGACATGGCTCGTGACTTCGCCCCGCTCGGTGGCCAGCTCGCGCGAGCGCCGGCGCAACCGGTTGATCATCGGCCGGATGATGAGCAGCAACACCGGCGCGAGCAACAATGACATCAAGGTGAGCCGCACCGAGAGCCCGAACAGAATCACGACGTAGACGATGATGACCACGACGTTCTGGAGCAGCGACGCCAAGGCGGCGCTCACGGCCGTTTTCGCCTGATCGGTGTCGCTGATGATGCGCGCGATGATCTGGCCGCCGCGCGTGCGCTGGAAGTAGCCGAGGGGCAGCGTCTGGAGATGCGCAAAGAGCCGCACGCGCAGGTCGCGCACCACGTTCTCCTGAATCGCCACGCTGCCGACCGAGGCGAGATAGGACGTCAGGTTTTTGAGCAGCAGCGCGACGAGCAGGACGACGACGACGTTGCGCAGCGCGACTTCCGGCGCTCCCGCCTGTAACAACGGTCCGGCGATCCTGTTGAGCACGGCTTCGACCTGAGTGCCGCCGTCTACGGGCAACGCGGCGTGGCCGAACAGCGTCCGCAGAAACGGAATGAGCAAGACGAACGTGAAGCCGTCGAGGATCGACGACACCACGGTCGCCGCGATGGTTGCGGCGAACAGCACTTTGTAGGGGCGCAGCAGCGTCAACAGCCGAGCGCCGCTGTGAGCCATTAGCGCGAGCCGCGCGGCGTGAGCAGCGCGACCGGCAGGATCATTTCCTCGGGCGTCGCACCGCCATGCAGAAATGCGCCGCGATAGCGCGCCTGATACTCGCGCAGTTTGGTTGGATAGACGAAGAAACGGTCGCCGGTCGCCAGCAACAGCCGCACCCCCAGTCCCTTCCCGGGCAGGCCAAACGCCTTCAGATCTTCCACGGTGATCGCGGCTTCCGGATCTTCGGCACGCAGATCCTCGCCGAACTTGTACCGCAGGTTCGCGGTCGCGTCGCGCTTCGCGAATACGGTGGCGGGCGTGTCGCAATGAATCGATCCATGATCCGTCGTCAAC
>QHTW01000009.1:0-442 GCA_003220955.1 Gemmatimonadota bacterium
AACACCATCGAGCAGCGCCGGCTGGTCAGTCTGTTCGGGCAGGCGGTGCTCAACTACAAGGACTTCTGGTACGTGACCGTGACCGGCCGCAACGACTGGACCTCCACGATTCCGCAAGGCCGGAATTCATTTTTCTATCCATCCATCTCGAGCAGCTTCGTCTTCTCCGACGCGTTCCCGAGTGTCCGGCGCTTCGTGACCGGGAAGCTGCGACTCGGCTACGCCGCGGTGGGCAAGGACGCGCGGCCATACGCCTACCGGCCTTCGCTGCAGTACAAGACGACGGCGTACGGCGGGTATGGCTACGACTTCTGGGGCCCGAACCTCGCGCTCAAGCCGGAGTTCAAGCGCTCGGTGGAAGGCGGCGTGGAGCTCTCGTTCTTCGACGGCCGCCTCGGGCTCGACGCGACCGCCTATCGCGCCACCACGAAGGACCAGATCG
>QHTW01000009.1:608-1078 GCA_003220955.1 Gemmatimonadota bacterium
ACGGCATCCCGGAATCGTACGTGTCCGATACCTGGCTCTATGGGAACGTCCGCAATGGGACGCAGGTCGGCCTGTCCACGATGTCGCTCACCGGATTCTTCTATCTGCGGAATAATCAGGGGCAGTTGCTGATCGATCCGGCGACCGGCCTGCCGATCAGGTCCAATGCGGTGTCGGCGAACTTCGTCGATGCCGGGTACGATCGCCAGCCCGATTTCACGATGGGCGTGGCGAACGCGTTGCGGTACAAACGGCTCTCACTCGACTTCCTGCTCGATATCCGCAGGGGCGGGGACATCTTCAACGCCACCGAGCACTATCTCACGACTCGCGGCCTCAGCACGGAGACGCTCGACCGCGACCAGCCGCGCATCATCGCGGGCGTGCTGCGCGACGGCCGTGAAAACAGCTCGAACCCCACGCCGAACAACATCGTCATCGTGCCGAGCGCGCAGACGGCGTACTACACG
>QHTW01000009.1:1097-1682 GCA_003220955.1 Gemmatimonadota bacterium
ATCGAGAAGAACATCAATTGGCTGCGGTTGCGCGACGTCACGCTGCGGTACGAGATCCCGGGCAGGGTCCTCCGGGCCCGCACCGCCAGCGTGTATCTCACCGGGACGGACCTGTTCATCCTCACGAACTACACCGGGCTTGACCCCATCGTGAACGGCAACACCGCCGCGGTGGGAGGGTCGGGAGCCGTGGGGATCGATTTCGGGAATTTCCCGATGCCGCGCGGCGTCAATTTCGGCATCAGCGTGGGATTCTGACCATGAAGCACACACATGCAGTCGTACTCACCGGCCTGCTGACCCTCGCGGCCGCGTGCACCGACTTCCTCGACGTCAATACGAATCCGAACGGCCCGCAGTCGGTGTCGGCGAATCTCTACCTGCCGCCGATGCTGCACTGGTTCGTGACGTCGCCGCAGTTCGATGGCCGCTTCGTCGGGCATTACGCGCAGGAGTGGTACTCGACCTCGACGAACTTCAGCCCCGCGTCGAGCTGGGGCAAAATGGGCTACGACGCCGGCAGTGATAACGGCGCGCAGCAGTGGCGCGACGTCTACTGGTCGCTCGGCCAGAACCTGATCGACA
>QHTW01000009.1:1697-14955 GCA_003220955.1 Gemmatimonadota bacterium
CTGAAAGCGTGGGGCTGGCAGGTGCTCACCGACCTGCACGGCGAAATCATCGTCAAAGAGGCGATCGATCAGTCACGGACGAGTTTCGATTACGATCCCCAGGACTACGCCTATCAAGAGGTCCAACGCCTGCTCGACAGCGCCATCGTGCTCCTCAAGAGAACCGACGGCGCCGTCGATCCGACGTATCTCGGCGCCGGTGACAAGATCTACAACGGCGACCGGACGAAGTGGTTGAAGCTGGCGGCTGGCATGCTGGCGCTGAACCTCAACCACTATTCCAACAAGACGGCGTACGATCCCGCCCGGGTCATCCGGCTCGTCGACTCGTCGTTCGCCGGCAATGCCGACGACGCCCTGCTCCTCTATCCGTGCACCTCCACCGATTTCGCCGACTGCAATTTCTGGGGGCGCACGCGCAACAACATCACCCTGTACCGGCAGACGCAGTTCGTCGTCAATCTGATGAACGGCTCGCAGTTCGGCGGCACCGTGGACCCGCGGATGAGCCGGATGCTCGCGGTCGACTCGGCGGGGACAACGTACCGCGGCGTCGACATCAACGCCGTCGGATTTGGCGCGCTGACGGTCGCGCAACGGCCGCTGAATTTCTTCGGTTATCCCAGCAGCGGCGGTCTGGGGCTGCCGTCTCGCTACATCTTCGCGGACCGGTCGAAGATCCCGGTGCTGACCTACGCAGAGCTGCAGTTCATCAAAGCGGAAGCGGCGCTGCGGATGGGCAATCAGGCTACCGCCCTGACCGCCTACACGAACGGGATTCGTTCGCATTTCCAGTTTGTGAACGACCGCGGCACCGAAGCCGGTAATCCCGCCTCGATTACCACGGCGACGCGGGACTCCTTCCTGGCGTCTCCGAATGTCGTTCCCGGGACCCTGACGCTGTCACACATCATGTCGCAGAAGTACATCGCGCTCTGGGGCTGGGGGCACAACGAGCTGTGGATGGACATGCGCCGCTATCACTACACGGACGCCGATGCCGTGAGCGGAACGCAGGTCTTCCGCGGCTTCACGCCCCCCAACGCGCTCTTCGGCGACAATGCGGGGAAGGTCGTGCAGCGGATCCGGCCGAGGTTCAACTCAGAATACGTTTGGAACCGGGATGCCTTGAACGCGATCGGCGGGCTGGCCAGCGACTACCACACCAAAGAACTGTGGATCACTCAACCATGACGAGACCCATCAATCGATATCGGCTCGCGGCCGGACTGCTCACGGCGGCGCTGTTCGGTGCGTGTGACAAGAACACCGTGCAGCAGCTCCCCTTCGAGCCGCCGGCGGCCGCGCGCATCAAGTTCTTCAACTTCGGCGTGAATGCACCCCAGGTGAACTTCTATGCCGACGAGACGAAGATGACGGCTGTGCAATCGGGCACCGGCGTCGAGGCCAACACGGGGGTGGCGTACGGCGGCGCCGGCAACGGCGGGGCCTACCTGAGTATCGCGCCCGGCGCGCACACGCTCACGGGCCGCATCGCCGCCGCGACGGATAAGAACCTGCCGATTGCGACCGTTAACGCGACGATTGCAGACGGCAAGCTCTACTCGGTCTATATGAGCGGGTTCTACAACACGACGGCAAAATCCAGCGATGCCTTTGTGCTCGAAGACGCGCTGCCGGCATCGACCGACTACACGGTGGCGTCGGTGCGGTTCGTGAATGCGATCGCCAACTCAGCCCATACCCTGAACCTGTATGCGATCAGCACAACGGGTGACACCCTGACGCTGATTCCGCTCAGCGCGCCGGTCGCGTATCAGAGCGCAGCCGCGTTTACGACGCTCCCGTTCGGCATCTACAATCTGTTTGCGCGCTACACGGATTCGACCGCGAATAAGATCACGCGGACCAGCGTGACCCTGCTCCCGGGACAGTTCTATACGATTAGCGCGTTCGGCGATATTACGATCACGTCCACCACCGCCACCAATCGCCCGCAACTGGATAACACGGTGAACCAGCGCTAATCACGGCACGCGAATCGACCAGACCTGCGCATCTTTCGGGTCGAGATGCGTGTCGAAGTGCAGTCCGGCGCCGTCCGCGTTTGCCGAGCGGGCGGCGCCGCTTACTAGCTCGGTGAGCGCGTACGCGCCCGCGGGGACGCGCACCCTCGCCGCAACGTCCTGACCGGCAGAGTCATGATTGATCAGGAAAAGCAGATAGCCTTGCGCGCTCTGATGTAGCCTGGCGATAACCGGCAGTCCTGTCGTGCCGTCGTGCGAGGTGCCGACCGGCTTCTCGACACCAGCCCACTCAGCCAGCCGCCGGATGAATTCGGTGTTGTCCCGCTGCTGCTCGGGCTGATTGCCCCACCCGATGTACGATCCGACGAACAGCGTCTTTCCTTTGCCATAGTTCGCCTCGACCACGGCCGCCTCGCCGTCGGTCGTCGCGAGCACTCGTGCGTCTTTCGACAGGACGTCCACGGTGCTCGCGTACAGAGCCCCGCGCAGCGAGTGCCCGCCGAGTCCGGCCGTCAGGACGGCAGTCGTATCTGTGATCGTCAGCCTGGGCTCGCGTCGCATCCACACATGCTTTTCCCGCACGCCAAACACCTCGTGCAACCCCGCCCCGGGAATGACCTCCGCCGCGAAGCCGCGCTCGTCGTTCCAGGCGAGCCGCGCCTCGGCGACCACGTGTCCGCCCTGCTCCACGAAATGGCGCAGGCCCGTCGCCGCAGCCTGGGTGAGCATGATGGGATAGGGCACGATGATCAGCGCATACAGCGGGAGATCACCACGCTCGAGCTCGGTCCGATGGATGAAGTCGACCGGAATGTTGCTCTCAGCGAAGACGCGATAGTAGCCGAGCAGCGAATTGCGGTGTGCCTCGGGGTAGTCCTGCCGGCGCTCGGCGCCACCGACCAGCTGCGCCAGCGGGTTGTACACGATGCCGATGCGCGCCGGCACGGGGCGCGACCGCAGGAACAGATCCTGATTGGCACCGACGATGCGCCCGATCCCGCCGGTGGAGACGGCGCGATCGGTCACGGTGCCGTCCAGGTTGATCAAGCCGTAGCCGCCCGACTCGTAGCCCGACGACATCGGGTAGTACGCGTAGACGTTGATCGCCTTCGCACCCGCCGCGATCGCCGACCACACCCACACCCGCTGGTCGGCTGGGGTCACCGGATCGCCATGCAGCAGCGCGATGTTTCCTTCTCCGCCCTGCAGCTCGCCGATGTACCAACCCTGGTTGGGGCGATTCGCCAACAGCTGCCAGGCCGGCCAGTGCGTCTCGGGGCGATTGTGCTTCGGGTAAATCGACACCCCGTAGAAATCGACCCTTTCCGCCATGCGGAAGTCGTCGCTCGCGCCTTCGCCCGCATGCGGCGACGTGAACAAGGAGGAGATCGCGGCATGCGACGTCACGACGTGGTTCGAACCGCCGGCGCGCACCGCCGCGTAGCGCGCGGCGAGGTCGTTGGCCAGGCGATCGGAAATGAACGCCTTCCAGTCGAGATAGTCGGTGTAGCTGAGGATCGTGCTGAAGCGTGGCGGCTCGACCTCAGGCCAGGCCGCAAACCGGCGGTGCCAGGCGCGATTCACGGCGGCGAGGGTGCCGTACTTCTGCCTGAGCCACGCCCGAAACGCCGCCTGCGACGCGCGGCAGTAGCAAAACTGCGCGTTCGGGACGTAATCGATCTCGGCCCAGTTGATGATATGCGGCTCGCTCCAGAGGTCCCACCCGTGGAAGCTCGGATAGCGCGAGGCCACGCGCGCAACGGCCGCGTACAGGCCATCGACAAGCTTTCGGATCTCGGGATTGTCGGTACAGAATCCGGGCGCGACCTGGGAGGGAATCGCGACGCCGCTCTGGGTCACGAAGCGCGCGTACGGATATGCCTTCCCCACCCAGTCGGGCGCCGCGTCGGCGTACATCTGGACGATGACCCGGAGTCCCACTTCCTGCGCCAGCTCGAGCAACAGCCGCAAGTTCTCGAGGCGGTACTCGCCGCGCCGCGGCTCGGCCTCCGCCCATTCCACCCAGGTCCGGACGGTGTTGAAGCCGAGCTGTTTGATCTGCTGGAGATCGCGGCGCCACTCGGCGCGGGAAGCGGGCGTCAGCTCCGAGAGCATAGGCGCGCGCGCCTTGCCGCCGGAGTACCAGACGGCGAAGGGGAAGAAGTCCGGCTGCTGGGCGGGCCGTTGCCGCATCGGCGTTGCGAACAGCAGAACGCCCGCCGCACCGCTGAGCAGCAGAGCCCGCGGTTTCACGGTTGCGAACTTGCAGTTCGGGACCCGAGTCCGCCAGCGACGCTTGACTTTTCCGGGCCATCTGCGGATTATTCTGGTCGAGCGAAGCCTGTGGACCATCGAGGACCTGGGACAGCGTCTCAGGCCCTCTTTCTTTTGGCCTCGCTCACCGGCGCCGGAATCACAGTACGCGGCGCATCATGCGATGACGACGCGCGACGCCGGGAACAGTTTTTAGGACAGGAGTTTCATCAGATGGCACGTATCACCGGTACCGTGAAGTGGTTCAACGACGCGAAGGGGTTCGGCTTCATCACGCCCGAGAACGGCGAGAAGGACTGCTTCGTGCATCACACCGCAATTCAGGAACAGGGCTTCAAGTCCCTGACCGAAGGCCAGCGGGTCGAGTTCGAAGTCGTGCAGGGCCAAAAGGGCCCGGCGGCGCAGAACGTCGTCAAGCTCTAACCACCGCGGTACGTTGTACGACACGGCGCTCTCCAACGAGGGCGCCGCTGTTTTTTTGAGTCTTGCAGGCACCCGCGGACAGGTATAGGCTCTCCCGATGCGACATCAAGGGCGACCAAGATGACCCCGACTGATCCGTCGAACCCGCTTTCGCGCCGCGAGTTCGCGGAACTCGCCTCCCTGACCGTGGCTGGCATCGTGCTGCCCGGCACCGAACGAGGTCACCCGCGTCCGCCCCAGGCGTTCGCGCTCGAGGAAACGACGATCGCCCAGCTCCAGGACGCCATGAAAGCCGGACGCCTGACGGCGCGCGGCGCTGCCCAGGCCTACCTGGACCGCATCGCGGCGCTCGATCGCCAGGGACCCACGCTGCGCGCGGTGCTCGAGACCAATCCTGACGCGCTCGCGACCGCGGACGCGCTGGACGGCGAGCGGCGCCGCGGCAAGGTGCGTGGTCCCCTCCACGGCATCCCGGTCATCGTCAAAGACAACATCGACACGCACGACAAGATGGAGACGACCGCGGGCTCCCTCGCGCTCGAGGGCAACTTCGCGATCCGCGATGCATCGATCGTCGAAAGATTGCGCGCCGCGGGCGCGGTCATTCTCGCTAAGGCGAATCTCTCGGAGTGGGCCAACTTCCGGTCCAGCCGCTCGTCGAGCGGGTGGAGCGGCCGCGGGCGCCAGTGCCGGAACCCCTACGTGCTGGATCGTACGCCGTCGGGCTCGAGCTCCGGGTCGGCGGTGTCGGTGAGCGCCAATCTGTGCGCGGTCGCCGTGGGCACCGAAACGGACGGGTCGATCATCAGCCCGGCGAACACCTGCGGCATCGTCGGCATCAAGCCGACCGTGGGCCTGGTGAGCCGCGCGGGGATCATCCCGATCGCCCACAGCCAGGACACCGCGGGACCGATGGCGCGCACCGTGGCCGACGCCGCCGCGCTGCTCACGGCGCTCGCCGGTGTGGACCCGCGCGATCCCGCAACGGCAGACGCGCAAGGCCATGTCGCGAAGGACTACACCGCGTTTCTCGACGCGAGCGGATTGAAGGGCGCGCGCATTGGGGTCCAGGCGCGCACCGGCAACAATCCGATCGTGGACAAGGTGGTGGAGGATGCGATCGCGGTGCTCAAGGCCCAGGGGGCCGAGGTCGTGGACCCCGCGCCCATCGAAACGGCCGGCCAGCTGGGCATGAGCGAGCGCGACGTGCTGCAGTACGAATTCAAGACGGATCTGAACGCCTATCTCGTCACGATGCCCGCGGCCGTAAAGCCGCGCACCCTCGAGGACCTGATCGCGTTCAACGCGGCAAACGAGGCGCGGGAGATGCCGTACTTCGGGCAGGAGACGTTTATCGCCGCGCAGGCCCGCGGCCCACTCACCGACCAGGCCTACCTCGACGCGCGCGCCAAATGCATCGAGCTGACCCGCACCAAGGGCATCGACGCGACGATGGACAAGTACAAGCTCGACGCGATGCTTGGGCCCTCGGGCGGGATCGCGTCACTCGTCGACCTCGCCGGCGGTGGGGGTGGTGGGGGCGGCCCCGGCAGCTCGCAGTTCCCCGCAGTCTCCGGATACCCGCACATCACGGTCCCGGCGGGTTTTCACTTCGGCCTGCCGCTCGGCGTCTCGTTCTATGGGCGCGCCTGGAGCGAGCCGGTGTTGCTGCGGCTGGCGTACGCGTTCGAGCAGGCGACCAAGGCGCGCCGGGCGCCCGGCTTCACACCGACGCTGGCCCTGAGCTAGACACCTCCACGGGCGTGGCGCTGCTCGCGGCGGGGCATGAGCTCGGAGACCATTCCTTCGCCCACCGCTCGGCCAACACCACCCTCCTCGACGAGCTTCTAGGGGCGTGACATAGACCGCAGCCCGAGCGCGCCGTTCAGCCATCGAACGAGCGGCACCATGAGCCGGAAATCTTTCTCGAGGCCGTCAGGGAGACGAGCCGACAGCGCTTCCCGATCGCTGAGCTGTCGGCCGATCGTAAAGGATTGATAGCGCAGCCACTGCGCCGCCGGATGCGTGTCGCTGAAGCCTCGCGGCATCCGCTTGAGCATTGCTTCGTCATCGAGGCCACCGAACCGGCGGCGCGCGGCGGGGCTTTCGACGATTCGCCCGAACTGTTTGGGATCGTCGGCGATCGCGTCGCGGATCTTGTCCAACGCCGGACGCGGCGGCATCCAGATCCCCGCCCCGACAAATGATTTCTTTGGCTCGAGATGGAAGTACAGTCCGGCGCTGCCCGCCTCGGCGTCGCCGCCCACTCGATGATCGGCCGCGTTGTGCTGGAACCAGCACGCCGCGTGGGTCTTGTACGGCGATTTGTCCTTCGAGAAGCGGATATCGCGATGGATCCGGAACATCGACCGCTTCGGGTCTCCCGTCAGCTCGGGTGCAAAGCGGGCGAACCGGACGTCCATCTCTTCGATGAGGGCGCGCATCGGCGCGCGGATGTGCGCTTCGTAATCGTCCCGGTGCGCCTCGAACCACGGCTTCTTGTTGTTGTGGGCGAGGGCTCGCAAAAAATGCAGCGAGCTTGTGGTGAAGGGCATGGTAATCGGAAACGTTAGCGCGCTGGCGCGATATCGTACAGCCAGGGCCACGATCGCCTCCTTACAAATCTCTTACGTCCTCGAACGGCTGCGACGCTGGCCGAGATGGACGGGGCGACTAGCGCGTCGCGCACACTTGGCACAGAATCCACGCCGTGAATTTGCTCGCTGCGGTTCCTTTTATTGGAGGTGTCCCATGCAGGTTCGACCCTATGTGCTGTTGATTGCGTGCGCCGTTCTGCCCCCGGCGCTCGCCGCGCAAGCGACGAAGGCGCCTGCTCCCCCGGCCCCCCCGGCTGCCCCGGCCGCGGCTCCTGCGGCGTCGACCAGTCCCGTCGCCGACGCACTGCGCCAGATGGAACAGCGGTTTTCGCGGATTTTGATTGCCGCCGCCGAGGCGATGCCGGCGGACAAGTACACCTATCGGCCGACTCCGGCGCAGATGAGCTTCGCGCAGATCCAGGCGCACCTCGCCAACGAGGGGAACGATCTCCTGTGCAGCAAGGTCGCCGGCGTCGCGGCGCCACAGCATGCGGCGGCGGACTCGACGCTCGGCAAGGAAGCGCTCGTCGCGCGGCTCAAGGAGACGTTCACGTTCTGCGAGACGGCGTTCGCGCATCTCGACGATTCAAAGTTGAATGAGCCGATTCAGCTCTTCGGTCCGAATCCCTTTTCTCGCGCGGCCGCCATCCTGATCACGGTCGGCGACTGGGCCGATCACTACAGCCAGGAAGCCAACTACCTGCGGCTGAACGGCGTCCTGCCGCCAACGGCGAAACCGCGGACGGGCATGTAGTCTTCACTCCCTGACGCCAAGTAGGGGCGCAGCATGCTGCGCCCCTACCCAAGGGACCTATGGAAGTCATTGTTCAGCGAGACTACGCGGCGATGAGCAAGGTCGCCGCACAGGTCGTTGCGGAATTGCTCAACACGAAGCCGAACGCCGTGCTCGGCATGGCGACGGGCTCCACGCCGCTGGGTCTCTACCAGGAGCTCGTCCGGCTGCACCAGAAGGAGCAGCTCGACTTCTCCCGCGTGACGACGTTCAACCTCGACGAATACGTCGGCCTCCCCGTGAATCACCCGCAGAGCTATCACTACTTCATGCACGAGCATTTTTTTCGGCATGTGAACATCCCGCCGCACAACATCAACATTCCATCCGGGACAACGAGCAACTATCCGGCCTTTTGCGCCTGGTACGAGAAGCGCATCGCGGATTGCGGCGGGATCGACTTGCAGATCCTCGGCATCGGCACCGATGGGCATATCGCGTTCAACGAACCGACCAGCTCACTCAGCTCGCGCACGCGACTCAAGACGCTCTCCAAGCAGACGATCGATGACAACGCACGATTCTTCGACCGCCGCGAGGATGTGCCGGTATACGCCATCACCATGGGAGTCGGGACGATTCTCGACGCCCGCAAGCTGGTGCTGGTGGCGAGCGGCAAGACCAAGGCAAAAGCGATCGCGCAGGCCGTCGAAGGACCGGTGACCAGCATGGTGACGGCCAGTGCGCTGCAGCTGCACCGCGACGCGATCGTGATCGTGGACGCGGAAGCGGCTGCGGGACTGGCGATGCGCGACTACTACGACTTCATCTACGCCGCCAAGCCGGCCGCGCCGAGGGCGTAGCGGCCGCACGTTCGGAGCCTCGCGGGATGGTCGTCCAGGGCTTAGGTTGATCGTCCCGTCGATCGGAGATCGAACCTCGTGGTCACGCAGCGCGTCTGGCGAGCTGTGCTCGCAGCAGGAGTCCTCGTCGTTCCAGCGTTAAACGCTCAAAATGCTCCATCGCCCGATCCTCGCGTCGGCCTCCGCGCCGGCTTGTGGGATGCCGCCCAAGCCGCATGGAACCTGCGCCTGGTCTCGACGAGCCGGCCGGCCCCACAGTTCATTCCCGCAACGCCGGGCGACTTCGACTACATGAACTCGGACCTGGCATTCACAGGGCATTACGTCATTCAGGGCAACTTCCAGGGGTTCTCGGTCTGGGACGTGGCCGACCCCGCGCGCCCGACCCTGGTGCACGCGGAGACGTGCCCTGAGCAGCAGAATGACGTGTCCATCTACAAGAACTTGCTCTTTCTCTCGGGCGAGTCGGGAAATGGACGTGTCGATTGTGGCACGCAGGGCGTGAGCGAGCACGCCAGTCCGCAGCGCTTCCGCGGCGTGCGCGTGATCAACGTCAGCGATTTCAATCACCCGCGCATCCTCGCGAACGTACAGACCTGCCGCGGCTCGCATACGCATACGCTCGTGACCGACCCCAAGGACACGACCGTCGTCTACATCTATGTCTCCGGTCAGGCCCCGGTGCGTCCAGCCGAGGAGCTGGCGGGGTGCTCATCCGCCCTCCCCGCCCAGGACACCTCCTCCGCGCGATTTCGGATTGACATCATTCGCGTGCCACTGGCGCATCCCGAGTCGGCCAGCGTCGTGAGCCGGCCACGGATTTTCGAGGCACTGGTCGCGCCGCCGACCCACGGCGCTTCACCGACTGACTCCGCTGCCGGGGCGCGTTTTGCGGATTCGGCGCGGGCTGCCGGCGCGTACGTGGTGAAGTTTCAGGGAATGCCGGTCGTCGCGCCGCCACCGTTCGTCAACGCCATGCTCGACAGCATCGTGAAGAGTCGCGGCGGGACCGGTGCGCCGACGGCTGCCGACAGTACCGCGCTCCGAGGCGGGATCCAGGGAATCGTCGATGCGATGTTCAAGCCGCCACTGGGACCCAATGGCCAGCCCCTCGGCCCCGATCAGTGCCACGACATCACCGTGTATCCCGAGGTCGGCCTGGCCGGCGGCGCGTGTGCGGGCTACGGCTTGCTGCTCGATCTGAGCGACCCCGCTCACCCCGTCCGTCTCGCGGCCGCGTCCGATTCGAATTTCGCATACTGGCACTCGGCGACGTTCAGCAATGACGCGGGCAAAGCCCTGTTCACGGACGAGTGGGGCGGCGGTGTGGCGCCGCGCTGCCGCGTCACCGACAAGCCGCAATGGGGCGCCGACGCGATTTTCACGGTGGCGAACCGCGCGCTGACGTTCAAGGGCTATTACAAGCTGCCGGCCCCGCAGACGTCCATGGAGAATTGCGTGGCGCACAATGGCAATCTGATTCCGGTCCCTGGCCGCGACATCATGGTGCAAGGCTGGTATCAAGGCGGCGTCTCGGTGTTCGACTTCACCGATCCCGCCCATCCAACCGAGATCGCCTTCTTTGATCGTGGTCCCATGGACTCAACCAAGCTCGAGATGGCCGGCAGCTGGGGGGCCTATTGGTACAATGGCTACATCTACAGCTCGGAGATCGCGCGCGGGCTCGACGTGCTCGAACTGCAGCCGAACGCGATGCTCACGCAAAACGAGCTCGACGCCGCAAAGCTGGTGAAAGTCGCGTATCACAACCCGCAGGATCAGCAGCGGTTGACATGGCCCGCGAGCTTCGTAGTGGCGCGGGCGTATCTCGATCAGCTGGAGCGCTCTCGCGGCCTGTCGGCCGATCGGATCAGCGCCGCGCGAACCATGCTCGCCAGTGCGGAACGGACGACCAGCCGCGCCGCGCTGACGTCGCTCGCCACGGCATTTGATCGGGATGCGGCGAGCTCGCGAGACGCGGCGCGGGTGAGTGCCCTGGCAGGAGTAGTGCGAGCACTCGCCAAGTAGCAGTTCGGAACGCGCCTCGATCGGGCACGGCGAGCCGGTTTTACCTCGGCTCGCCGTGCGCGTTCCCCCCACCTGAAACAACCATTTTTCAAGTTCCGTCATCCAACCAGGAAACCACCCCGGAAGACATCATGCTGTGTGCGTTACCGCTCCTCGCAGCCGTCACGCTTACTGCGCAGTCCACCGACGGATCTCGCGCCGCGGACCCGCCGTCCGCGGCTCCCAGGAGCGTCACCGCCACGCGCGCCGCGCAACCGCCGACGATCGACGGGCGCGACGACGACGCCGTCTGGCGCCTGGCCAAGCCGATCACCGAATTCCACGAATGGCGGCCTAGCGAGGGGCTCGCCCCGAAGCTGCCGACGGAAGCGAAGGTGGCCTATGACGCCGGCAACCTCTATGTCTTCGTCCGCTGCTTTGATCCACACCCTGACAGCATCATCACCGTCCTCGCCCGCCGCGATTACTTCACCCCGTCCGACATGGTCTGGCTGTTCCTCGATTCTTATCACGACCGCCGCACCGGCTTCGAGTTCGGCGTCAACCCGTCCGGCGTGAAGCTCGACGCGCAGATCTACAATGACGGCAACGAGGACTTCGCCTGGGACGCGGTGTGGGACGTCGCGACGCGCATCGATTCGCTCGGCTGGACGGCGGAGTTCCGGATCCCGCTCTCGCAGCTGCCATACGGGCGTCAGAGGATACAAACGTTCGGCTTCACGGTCGACCGCGATATCTACCGGTACTCGCAGCGCGTCAGCTGGCCGCTGTTCCGGCAGTCGCAGGCGGGGTTCGTCTCACAGTTCGGCGAGATCGATGGGCTGGAGGGGCTCGAGGCGCCACGCCGGCTCGAAGCGGCGCCGTATCTCGTGACCAAGAACGTCTCCCAGATCAGCGCCAATAGCCTTGGGCGCACCCAGGACATGACCGTCGGCGGAGACCTGAAGTACCTCGTCGCATCGAACCTGAAGCTCGACGCCACGATCAATCCGGACTTCGGCCAGGTCGAGGCCGACCCCGGCGTCCTCAACCTCTCGGCGTTCGAGACGTTCTTCCAGGAGAAACGCCCCTTCTTCGTGCAGGGCGCGGGGACCTTCCAGGTCAACGTCAACTGCACCGCGGTGAACGACTGCAGCACGGGTGAAGGACTCGTGTACTCGCGGCGCATCGGACGGGCGCCCGAGCTGGCCGGCACATACTCGGACAGCACGTCGCCGGCGTTCACCACCATCCTCGGCGCCGCCAAGCTCACCGGCCGTTTGCCCGGCGGCCTCGCGATCGGCGCGCTCGATGCCGTGACTCAACATGTGACCGGTGCGGGCGGGGCGACGATCGAACCCACGACCAACTACGGGGTGTTTCGACTGCGTCAGGATCTCCGCAAGGGCGAGTCGACCGTGGGCGCCATCATCACTTCGGTGGATCGGCACAACGACTCCTGGAGCGCACCGTACCTCCATTCCAGCGCCTACGTCGGCGCGATGGATTTCCGGCACCGCTTCCCCGGCGGCCGCTATGAGCTCTCCGGGTCGATCGATTTCAGCCGAGTCGCGGGGAGCGCGCAGGCGATCGCCGCGACGCAGCGGGACGCCACCCACTATTATCAGCGTCCCGACGCGCTGCGGTTCGACTCGACCCGCACCTCGCTCACCGGCGATGCGGAGATGCTGCAGTTCGGCAAAGTGGGCGGCGCGCATCTGTTGTTCCAGTCGAATCTCGAGCACCGCTCCCCAGGGTTCGAGATCAACGATCTCGGCTACCTGCAGCGCGCCGATCAGATCGCGTGGAGCACATGGGCGGGATACTTCGATCGCCACACCCGCAAGCTGTACCAGCGGTTCCAGTGGAATTTCAACTGGTGGCAGTATTGGACGACCGCGGGGCTGCCCGAGGAGCGCGCCTTCAATACCAACACGCATACGACGTTCCTCAACACCTGGTCGCTCCATGTTGGCGGAACGATCGGACAGCTCGGGACGACCTATTGCTACTCATGCGCACGAGGGGGCCCGGCGGTACGCCAGGATTCCTATCTCGCCCCCTGGCTGGGCATCAACGGTGACGACCGCAAGGCGATCGTCCCCTACCTCTGGTTCAACTGGTTCCGTGCGGACGGCGGGCGCTCGCGCAACTTCAGCTTCTCGCCGGAGCTGGACTTCAAGATCGCGGCGCGCGTGACCGCGGCGCTGTCGCCGAGTTATTCGCGCAGAACCAACGACATTCAGTCGCTGGGCTCCGCGACCGACACGAGCAACGTCAGGCATTACGTGTTTGGGCACCTCGAACAGAAACAGCTCGCCCTGACGATGCGCGTCACGTATCCGTTCACCGCGAGCATGTCGCTGCAGGTGT
>QHTW01000077.1 GCA_003220955.1 Gemmatimonadota bacterium
AGCGCGCGTGCGATCAGCTGCTCGAGCGAGTGCACGAGCAACTCACACTCGCCCACCGGTGTGAAGAACGTGAGCGCGGCCACGATCGGCTCGAGCGTGACGCGTCCTTCGACGGGCTCCGCGATGCGGCCGGCGGCGAGTCGCCACAGGCGTTTCCCCACGTCACCGAACTGCGCGGTGACCGCCGCTTCAGGAAGCGCCGCGAGCGCGCCCAGCGTGCGGATATTGAGTTGCCGGAGCCGGCGGTGGATGTCGGTATCGAGAGGCAGAACAGCGATCGGCTGGGAGGCGAGGAATTTCCTCTCTGCTCCTGCCGGAACGATCACTGCTTCGTCAGGCTTGGAACGCGAGGCGGCGACCCACGCAACGAACTTCCCGAACCCCCAACCCAGTCGGACGGTCGGACGGTCGGACTGCCGGACTGTCTGTCGAAGGACGGCGAGAATCTGCGTCGCGGAACCGAAGATCCCCGCTAATCCATCAACCCCCACGTATACGAGTCCCAGTTCGGATGGTTCAACGACAGGACTCACCTCACTCAGTGCAGAGAGCAAAGCGGCAAATTGCTCGTCGTAATGGACCGGGTCGGGTTCGATCAGCCGCAGCGTGGGACAGAGCCCGATCGCCTGGCTGACCGTCATCCCCGGCTTCACCCCCGCATGACGGGCGAGCGAGGAGACTTGCCAGAGCTTGCGTGTGGTGTCAGGGGCGAGCAGGGCAGTGGGGTAAGCCGACAGCCCCTCATGACGAGCCTCTTCACAGCGAAGCGGGAAGAGGGGAATCCAGACGCAGGCGGCGAGCGAGCTCGTAGGACGTCGCGACATTGACAAAAGTCCCAAGGGGACCCGAATATATCCCGAAGATCACATCACTCGCAAGCAGCCTCGGGAAGATTAGACTTTTAGCATGACGCAAGCGGATCTCTTTGGGCCTGAAGCACTTCCGGCCCACAGCCCCGAGCTCGTCCAGCTCGGCCAAGGCATCCCGCCGAACATTCGGTTTGGGACGTCTACCTGGACCTATGACGGCTGGTTTGGCGATGTGTACCACCGCCATTATCGCGGTCCGCAGCCGGCCAAGCGACTCGAGGAATACGCGCGCTATCCACTGTTTCGCACGGTCGGGATCGACAGCGTGTTCTACGATCCGCCCTCAGAAGCGGAGCTGCAGTCCTACGCTCGGGCCTTGCCGTCGGCGTTCCCGTGTGTCAGCAAAGTCTGGGACCGTATCACCGCAATGCGACTGGGACAGGATTCGCCGCAGCCGGGTCTCGCCGGGATGCGCAACCCTGACTTTCTGAAAGCGGCACTCTTCAAGGACAATGTGCTGGGGGCTTACAGCCGAGTATTTCGGGATCACGCGGGGTGCTTTGTGTTCGAGTTCCAAGCGATGCGTGGGAAGGACCTGCCGGATCCGCTGCAATGGGCCGATCAGCTCGACGATTTTCTCAGTGAGCTGCCTCAAGACTTTCGCTATGCCGTCGAGCTGCGCAATCCGGAGCTGCTCACGCCGGTGCATGGCGAGGTGCTGAAGCGGCACGACGTGGCGCACGTCTTCAACTCGTGGACCGAAATGCCGCCGATCGGCGAACAGATCGACCTCGGCTGGACGTTTTCCGCGGCCTTCACGGTTGCACGCGCGTTGCTCAAGCCTGGGCGCCGCTATGCCGACGCCGTCAAACAATTTCAGCCGTACGACCGGGTACAGGAGCCGGTACCCAGCCTGCGGCAGGATCTCCTGCGTCTCGTCAGCGAAGCCCACCGCCGCCGAGTCGAAGCGTCCATCCTGGCGAACAATCGCGCCGAGGGGAACGCGCCGGGGACGATCCGGGCGGTGGCGCGCATGTGGATGGAAGGTGACGCGGAGACTGCGTAGGCGGGTAGAACGAGTATGCGCCCAGCCCAATCGTTGGTATTCGTTCTAGGTCTCCTCACTGCGTGCGAGCCTAACGCCAACATTGATCCTGTCACGGTCCAGTGGATGGACTGGCCCGCCGAAGTGAACGCGGGCCAGCCATTCCGCACGCGGCTCGTCGTATGGAGTGTCTGTGCCCTCAACCCGCAGTTTCGGGCGGGTGCGTCCGCCGATCAGTCGGCGGTGACGTTCGCGCCCTATTTCCTGGTCGCCAACGATCAGATCGAGTGTCTGACGGAACGTACTCGGGCATTGCTCGCCTTAATCGCGATCGACACCGCGGGCACGGCACCCGGTCTCGTCGCACTGTCGGCGCGCAGCTATGAAATGCGCGCCCCCACCCTGGCTTTTACGTTATCGGCGGGAGCGCAGAATCTGTCGGTGAGCAAGTTCGGGGTGGTCGTCGTGCGGCCGAGTGGCGCTGATACTTCGAGACGCAACGCGGCCGGTTACGTGAATGTCGAGCGCGACTCTTTGAACTGCGCGCGCGTGCGGCCCATGGGTCTCTACGCGCCCAACGCTGCGCTTGTGCTCGAGGATCAGGCGGATACGGCCGGGTTGTCGGCGGCGTTCGTCAACGGCTCCCTCCACACCGTGACCGTTCCGGTCTGCGGGGAGAGAAGGGTCTTCCACCGCGTGACGCCGGGATAACGTCGTGCGATCCCTCTACTATATCCTGATTGTTGCGGCGCTCGCCGCCTGCGATTCGGACCTCGAGCTGCAGTCCGGCGTCGTGCAGTGGATGGAATGGCCGGCGGAAGTGACGGCGGCGACGCCCTTCCCCGTGCGCCTCGTGATCC
>QHTW01000078.1:0-555 GCA_003220955.1 Gemmatimonadota bacterium
GTGACTCGACAGTTGTTGACTGCCTCGACAACATCCGACCGAGGACGGCGGCGAACCCGGCCGGTTGGTAGGTAGGGCTAAGCTGACGCCGGTTCGCAGGGTCGTCAAGGAGCCTCTAGATTAGCGGTATGCGGGTCGCCGTCATCCTGTGTCTCGCCGCCGTCGCGTGTCAGGGCTCGCAGTCCGTTGAGATCCCGCCGCCGGTGGATGCCTCGCTAATCGCGATGTCTGGCGGCCTGCTCCACACCTGTGCGGTGACCACTACCACCCACGTCTACTGCTGGGGCTGGAATCGGGACGGCGAGATCGGTGATGGATCGACGACCGATCGGCCTTACGCCACGCAGATTGGCAATACGCTGATGCTCGGCCTCCCGGCTACCGGTGCGGCGCATTCATGCGCGGTTGGAGCCGGTGGAGACGCGTACTGCTGGGGGCTGAACCTGACTGGTCAGATCGGCGACAGCTCGGTCGTCTCTCGAACGATGCCGACAGCCGTCAAGGGGAGCTTGTCCTTCGGTCAGGTGGCGGGCGGCGGCACGTTTACATGCGGGA
>QHTW01000078.1:639-8434 GCA_003220955.1 Gemmatimonadota bacterium
GTGTGCCCGGGCCCCTAGCGCGGTCGGCGGCGGGCTGCGCTTTCTCGCGATCACCACCGGCGCGCGACACGCGTGCGCCCTGGCGGTCGATAGCACGGCGTATTGCTGGGGCGACAACAGCGCGGGCCAGCTCGGCAACGGAACGGTGGCCGACACTGCGTTGCCGCTCGCGGTTTCCGGAGGTCTGAAGTTCAAGCTGTTGACGTCGGGCTTCAGTCACACGTGCGGCCTGACGGCCGGCGGTGATGCGTACTGTTGGGGCGACAACACCTGGGGGCAGCTCGGCGAGACGGTCACGGGCCAGGCCCTGCAACCGACAGCGGTCACCGGCGGTATCATCTTTCTGGCGTTGAGTGCGGGAGCGGAGCACACATGCGGTATCGGGACCGGCAACACGACGCATTGTTGGGGAGAGGACGCAACCGGCCAGCTCGGCGCGGCGACCACCGAGACGTGCACGTCCGCGTCTCAGCGCACGATCGCGCCATGCAGTCACACCCCGCTTCCTGTCAACACGACTCAGATCTTCGCCTCGATCTTTGCCGGTGGCCACCACACGTGCGCTATCACGACCGGTGGCAAAGCCTACTGCTGGGGCGACAACCGCAACGGCCAACTCGGTACCGGCAATACGAGCGGGAGCGACGTGCCGGTCCTCGTCGCGAATCAGCCATGACCCGCGGCCTGGTGCGGGCGGCGCTCCTGGTTTTCCTGATTCCCGTGTCAGCGTGCTTGACATACACGCCGATCGGGAATGTCACGCCCGCACGCGGTGCGGAGGTCGTTGCGACGATGGCGCCGCTGGATGCGCGCGTCGGCGAAATCACGGTACACCGCGTGACCAACGTCCAAGGGCGCGTGGCGTTCGCGGATGCGGACTCGCTCGTGATCGCGGGCACGCGCTTCACATCAGACGCGGGGACCGCATATCAGAGCATCGGCGACTTGGTGACGATTCCGCGCACGCAACTACTCGAGCTCAAACAAAAAAAAGTCTCGGGCTGGAAGACCGCGATCGCACTTGGCGCGAGTGGCGCCGCCGTCGCGGCGATCCTCGCTGGCGTCGGGCCCCTCTCAGGCTTCGGCAGCGGCGGCGGTCCGCCGAAGCCCCCGCCTTAGCGTTTCCAGCTGTTGTTGTCCCGCGCGATGTCCGGATAGATCTTGCGCGGATCGATCACCACACTCGCCAACCGCTTTGCGGTAGCCACGCGATACGTGAAGCGACTGCCGAGATCCCACATCTCGACCGGCAGAGAACGCGTCTCGGTCGAATTGTCGGCGTAGCGTAGCTCTAGCGTGACCGGCAGCACCATCTGACCGCGATTCGATAAATAAAGGAAAGCAGAGTCGGCGCTGGACCGTACCGAGTCGACTGCTTGGTCGAGCCGGGCCGTCGTGTAGATCCAGTTGCGCCAGAACCAATCGAGATCACGGCCAGTCAAGTTGCTCATCGTGCGAAAGAAGTCCGCGGGCTGCGGATGCTTGCCTTTCCAGCGGCGGACGTACTCGCGGAACCCGCGATCGAATTCCTCCCGGCCGAGCACCGCCTCGCGCAGAATCGAGAGCATCAACGCCGGCTTCTGATATGCGGTCCAGTAGAGCTGCCGCACTTCATCCGGCTTCGTGATCATCGGCTGCTCGCTGCCGGGGATCGCCGTGGCGTCGTACGCGGCGAGGAGCTCGCGCCGCACGGTGTCAGCGTACGCGGTCCCCTTGAAAAACGCTTCGGCCGCGTCGTAGTCGGCGAAGGTGTTGAAGCCTTCGTCCATCCACGGATAGCGGCGCTCGTCGGAACCGACCTGCATGGGAAACCATTGATGGCCGAGCTCGTGCATGAGGACCCAGTACTGATCCTGCCGCTTCTGCAGCGAGGGACAGTAAATCACCATCGGGTACTCCATGCCTTCGACGAGTCCCTCGACCGCGGATATTTGCGGCCACGGATACTGGCCGAGCGCGCCGGAGAAGTGCCGGAGCGTGGCGCGCACGATGGAATTCGCCTCTTCCCACGGAGTCGCGTCGGGATGATAAAACGTCTGGACGAGGATGCCGTCCCAGGTGCTGGCATCCCAGCGCAGTCCCGAGCCCCCCGCCCACGCGAAATCCCGCACGGCGCTCGCGGTGAACCGCCAGGTCTTCGTGCCGGGCACGGGTCGGGTCGCGTTCGCGATCGCTTCTTGGCGCGTGATGACTTGCGCGGTTTGCCCGGGCGAGGTGAACGCTCGCTCCAGCCGGCTGCGCTCCTGAGCAGAGCGCACCACGGACGGGTTGGCCAGCATGCCTGTCGCGGCGACGAGGAATCCGGCAGGGACCGTCAGGCTCACGTCGAAATCGCCGTACTCGAGATAGAACTCGCCCGCGCCGAGGAAGGGCAGCGTGTTCCAGCCATGCACGTCGTCGTAGACGGCCATACGCGGGTACCACTGGCCCAGCTCGTAGAAGCGCGACCCGACGTGCCCCATGCGTCCCCCGCCATACGGCGGAATCGGGAAATGCCAGGCGACGTCGAATGTTACGCCGAGGTTGGGTGCGAGCGGCCGCGGCAGCTCGACGCGCATCATCGTGCCTAGGACTTTCGTCGTGAGCGGCCGTCCGTTCGCGGCAAAGCGATCGACCGTGATTCCGCCGACGAACCCCTTCGCGCTGAAATCGAAGACCACGCCGCCGGCGAACAGGAGCGGCGGCAGGTTCAGCACCCTGGAGATCGAGTTGGGGGGGGGGGCGAAGATGTTTTGATCGAGCTGCAACCAGACGTAGTTGAGCGTTTCCGGCGAGCGGTTGACGTAGTAGATCCGGCCGCTGCCGCGCAACACATTCGTCGCGGTGTCGAGCGTTGCCGCGAGTGTGTAGTCGGCGCGCTGTTGCCAGTAGCGCGGGCCCGGGCCTCCTGTGGCGCCGCGAACCGCCGTGGGACTCGGCAACGCCAGCTGCCGAAACGGCGATGAGTCGGAGACGGACTGTTGAAGCGCCAGCAGCAACAGGAACATGCGGTTCTCCTAGTGAGTCGCGATTACACCTGCGGCACGATGCGCGATGGCCATCACGGTGAGCATGGGATTCACTCCGGACGCGCTCGGGAACGTGCTCGCGTCCACAACATACAGGCCACGTATACCCCACACCTGGTGTTCCGCATCCACCACCGAGGTCCGTGCGCTGGCGCCCATGTGGCACGACGCCATTTGATGGAAGGTGACGAGCAGTAGCTCGTTCGGCCCCCAGCCCGCGGCGTCCACTCGTTGAAGCCATTCCGCGCGCGCGCCCTTCGATCCGGGGCGATACGTCACCGTCCGAGCAAGAGGCGCCCAGATCTCGCGCGCGCCCGCGGCTTCGAGCACGCGGCGGAGATGCGCGCGATCGTAGCGAGACAGGCGGTAGTCGATGACGGCGACGCCATCGCGGTCGACGCGCACGCGGCCGCCGAAGCGGTCACGCAACAGGATGCCGACGAGGGCGGTTTTTGCCAATCTCGCCATTCGATCGCGATGTCCCGCCGCCGATTCCCACGGCGCCGCGAGCGCCTGGAGCGACGGATGGAGCGGCGCCGTCTCGAACTTGAATCCATAACCCGCGTCCAAATCGGCGAACTGATCCGAGTAGTGAGCTTGGACGGTGCCCGTCCAGGGCCGCACGTCCTCATCCATGTCCGCGAAGACGGCCGTTGCGGGATGCAGCGCCAGATGTTGCCCGAGCGCCGGGAGCGTGACGCCGGAACGGAGCAGCAAGGCCGGCGAATGCACCGCGCCGGCCGCCACGACGACGGTCTTGGCGCGGACGCGCAGCGCATGGGCCCCCCCCGCAACCCGCGCCTCAATGCCGCTGGCCACGCCGCCTTCGATGATGACCCGGCGTACGTCACAGCCCACCACGATGCGCGCGCCCTGCGCAGCCGCGTCCTGGAGATAGGTGATCAGCGTGGACTGCTTCGCGCCACGGCGACATCCCATCCCGCAGTAGCCACAGGAATCGTCCTGGGAGCAGCCGCGTACGTCACGCGGCAGCAGTCCGTGGTGCCAGCGCAGCTGCGCGAGGCCGCGAATCAAGACCTGGTCACGCCCGGAGGGCTTGGCGTGATCGGTGTTGACGCCGAGGCGGCGCGCGACGGCGTCGAGGGCGCTCGTGAACTCAGCGCTGTCGAAATGGGGAAGGCGATGTTCGCGAGCCCACTCGCGGCGCACGCTGTCCGGCGTATGGAAGCTTGTCGTGTAATTGATTACGGTCCCGCCGCCGAGCGTCGATCCCTGCAGTACGACGAGCCCGAGGTCACCGGTCGCCAGCAGGCCACCGGCGTCGTACATCGTTTCGAGCGCTTCACCCTCCTGGTGCGTGAAATCCGCTTCGTTGCAATAGCCGCCCTTCTCGAGCACGATGACGTCCTTCCCGGCCGCCGTGAGCTCCGCTGCCACCACACCTCCGCCGGCTCCGGAGCCGATCACGACAACGTCGCAATGCAGAGTTGCGTCAGTCGAGATCGCGAGAGGCCGGATCGGTTTCGGCGTATTCGGCGCAGGGCTCAACGGACCCGGATACCCAATGGCGCGCGCAACTCCCGGCGTGGTGTAGTGCGTGACCGTCGTGAGCCGCTTCAGGGCCTGAAAGGCTTTGCGCCGCTGCAGCAGGTGGCTGGTCGCCCAGCCGCGCAAGCAGCGCTCGCGTTCGTCAGGGGACATGCGCGTGAAAGACCTTGGGACGCCGCTGAGGAGCAGATTGATGGCCGCGACGTCGAGCAACCGTAGCAACCGATCGAGCTCGGCACGATCGGCCGGCCGGGGCAGGGAAGCGATCTTGTGACCGACGCGATCGCCGAGATCCGCCGCGCCGTCGGTTACGAACGTGGCCGCGACCGCACGCAGCACCTTCTGCGCGGCGGGCGAAAGACTCAACGCGCTTGTACGAAGGTAAACTTGAACCCGTCGGGGTCGCTGATCATAAAGAGGCGGTCACCCCACGGCATATCCTGCGGTTCCTGATCCAGCACGCCGCCCCGCGCCTTGATTTCCGCGGCCAACCGATCGAGATCCTGCGCCGTGTGACACCAGACCCGCGTTCCTATCCCCTTCTGGCGATCGCGACCCTTTTTGAAATCGTCCTGGCCCAGCATGAAGGTCACGGCGCCCGCATGAATCTCGCAGCCCGCGAGTTCACCGTTCTCGCGCCATTCATCGCCGATGACGAAGCCCAACACGTCGCGATAGAACGCCATACTGCGCCGGAGGTCGGTGGCCGTGAACGACGGCGTGAGCTTGCGGAGGCGCAGCGTCTCCGGCTGGCGTCGCGGCCGGGGGCGCTCTTTGGGACGCTTCTTGGTGGCCATGCCGATTAGCTCCCAAAAGTCAGGGTCTCAAAGCGTAGCGAACCAAGCGACGTCTCGCCAGATTCCCCGAGTCGTTCACCCTACAGCCAACCGGAGACCGTGATGGCGACCAGCAATGCCGTAGCGACGTGGGAAGGCAAGCTCAGAGACGGAAAGGGAAACTTTAAGGGCCAGAGCGGAGCCTTCAGCGGGGCATTCAGCTTCGGCACCCGGTTCGAGGGGAAGAAAGGCAGCAACCCGGAAGAGCTGATCGCGGCAGCGCACGCCGGCTGCTTCAGCATGGCGCTCTCATCGGCGCTCGAGAAGGCCGGCCACCCGGCGACCCGGATCGAGACGCGCGCGGCCGTCACGCTCGAGATGGTCGACGGCTCGCCCAAGATCACCAAGAGCGTGCTCGACGTGCGCGGCAAGGTCGATGGAATCGATCAGGCCGCGTTCCAACAGGCCGCGGAAGGGGCGAAGAAGAACTGCCCGGTGTCGAAAGCGCTGCAGGGCAACGTCGACATCACGATGGACGCGAAGCTCGTCTGACGAGAGCCAAGCGCTGGATGGTGTACCTCCTGCGCTGCCGCGACGGCTCGCTGTACACTGGAATCACGAACGACCTCCCCCAGCGGCTCGCATCGCACCGCAGCGGCAAAGCCAGCGCCTACACGCGCTCGCGCCGGCCTGTGACCCTCGCCTATCGGGAAGCGGTTCAGGATCGGAGCAGCGCCTTGAAGCGTGAAGCCGCGATTCGACGCCTCTCGCGCGCCGANNTAACACTCGCCATTATCGCTGGTCTGATCGCGGCCCTGTGCATCAGCGCCGGCGTCTGGCAGCTCGGTCGCCTCGAACAGCGCCGTGCGCGGAATGCGGTCCTGAAGGCGAGGCTCGCGCTGCCGCCGCTCGAGGTCCGGCCCGGACTCGGCGCCGACAGCGCGCGCTGGCGACGCGTGGTTGCCACCGGTGTCTATGATTTCAGCGCTGAGCGAACCTGGCCGGGACGCAGCTTCGAAGGAACGCCTGGCGTCGCACTGATCACGCCGCTGCGCCTTACGGACGGCTCCGCCGTGCTGGTCGATCGGGGCTGGGTGTACTCGCCGGACGCATTTCATGTCGATCACAATACCTATCGAGAGCCGGCCACGGCGACGGTAACGGGAATTGCGTTGGTCCCACCGCGCGGACGGGGCGATGTCGATGTGGCGGGATTTCTGCCGTTTGTGATTCAGGTCGTGGGACGCGATCCAGCGAGTGGCCTCCCCCGACGCTGGCCGGCGCCGGTGTTCGACAACGGCCCACATCTGTCCTACGCGATTCAGTGGTTCAGCTTTGCGCTGATCGCTCTGGTGGGGACGGCCGTACCACGCGCGCCTCGTCGCGAGCGTGGCGCTTGACGATTCCCGCGATCATCCGTTCAAAGCCCGGTGTCTCGTCTCGCCCGAACTTTCCATCTTTGACATCGACGTCGTGCACCATCTCGGCGATCGCGCGCAGCGCGTCGTCTCGCTCGAGCCCAAAACGCTGCAGCAAGACTTCGAACGTACAGCGTTCCCCTTCGTGCGTGTATTCGCCGTCGAACATGTCGAAGCTCACCGCTCCTTCCCGGGCCGCACCGAAGGCAAAACGGGCCTTGGGGTCGATGAAACGCTTGATGAGCCAGGCGCTCGCAATCCGGTCCACGTGGATGTCCGGCCGGGTGACCCAGAGGGCACCTCGCTTAGTCGGGGACCGGTCGCGCCTGCCGTGACTCGTCGCTTGCGTCTTGAGTTTCGCCATCGCCGCCTCCGCCGTCTTGCGTCCGCCAGCCCCGAAGTGATCCACCGCCGTGATTTCCCTGAATCGCCTTTCCAGTCGTGTGATGTCGGCCGCGGATGTGCCTGTCTCAGCCGCGCGCGTCACTTCCCCGTACTCCGCATCCCTCACGGCCCGGAAGAGGCCCTCGATTTGTTGATCGGAGAGCCCGTCGACGAACAGCGCCCGGCACACCGACGCCTCACCGCCGCCGGCGGTGATCTCCTTGCGCAGCCACTGGAAGTCTTCGGTCGCTTGCGCGCTGAACGGCAGCGCATACACGGAGTTCTTGATCGCGACCGCGCCGAGTGCCTGCAGGCGGCGCCAGATCTTGACCCGGAAGTAGTCGGGCTTCGGCGGGAGCTGGTGAATGAGCAACAACCAACGGCCCTCTTTCACAGCCAGAAGCTCCGCACGGACGTGCCGATCGGGGCGCCCCAGGGCGCCACGTCGGCGCCGAGCGCGCCGGTGATGGGATTGAAAAAGTGATGCTCCGCGACGGCGGCCGTGATGGCGGCGATCTCCGGCTCACTGAGGTGCTGCCGCGCGCGAGTGAGTGTCTCCGCGGGCATCCCGCCTGCCGCGTCGCTGTAGCGGGTCACAGCGCCCGTGAACCGCAGCGCCGCCCGCTCGCGACTCGAGAAGAGCGAACGGCTCTCATATTGGGGCAGCGCCCGCAGCTCCTCCACCGGGAGCTGGGCTTCG
>QHTW01000078.1:8455-9088 GCA_003220955.1 Gemmatimonadota bacterium
ACCAGCGACAGCCGCTGCGTTCCGCGGCCAGCTGGGTGACGAGCATGCGGAGTCGCGGATCGAGGTCGTTGAGATTGCTGCGATAACGCGCGAGCGCCGCGTACGCGGGTAAGACGCGTGGTCCCTCGGGCGTCCGCCCCGCAGCCTCGTGACGGCCCGTTAGGAATCGCCAAACCGATGTCATAACAGTATCCATTCTGAGATACAACTGTATCATAGGACACTGGGACTTGGCAAGTGCCCGGGGGACGTCCGGACGCGTTAAGCCAACAGAACTACCGTTTTGGCCTGCATTTAGCGATATTGCCCGACCCACAAAACGATAACAAAGGAGCCTTACATGGCGGCAGCCCTCCCCCTGAAGCGCCCCGTCAAGGTCGGAGAACTGGTACGGCGCCGGCTGCGCGAGCTCAAGCGCACCCCGCGCGAGTTGGCGGATGCGGTTCAGGTGTCTGAGATCTATATCGCGGACCTCGTCGCCGGACGGCGGCGTCCCCCGGCCCCGGGCCGCATGGACGTCTACGCGCCGATGACCAAGTTCCTCAAGCTACACCGGAACGACTTGCCCACCTGCGCCAAGGCGGAGCGGGAAGGCGAGACGAAGAGCCGCCGCCGGCCCAATCCGGAGATCCG
>QHTW01000079.1 GCA_003220955.1 Gemmatimonadota bacterium
CGATGCGGCGCGCGTGCTGTCGGTGATCAGTGGACGGGATCCGCGCGATTCCACGTGCGAAGATCGGGATTCGCTGCGCCTGCCGACCGTGCCGGAGTCGCTGCAGGGATTCGTCATCGGGCTGCCGCGGGAGTACTTCCCGCCGGAGCTCGATCCGGCGGTGCGACGCGCGTGCGACCGGGCCGTGAGATTAATGAAGGAGCTGGGGGCGGCGGTGCGCGAAGTGTCGTTACCTCATACGCCATATGCGGTTCCGACGTACTACGTCATCGCGCCCGCCGAGGCCTCCTCCAACCTGGCTCGTTATGACGGGGTGCGGTACGGGCCCCGATTCAACGGCGCGGTTGACCTGCGCAGCCTGTATCGGTCGACGCGCGGGCAGGGATTCGGGCCGGAGGTTCGGCGCCGGATTCTGACCGGCACGTACGTCCTATCGGCCGGCTACTACGACGCCTATTACAAGCGCGCCCAACAAATGCGCGCGCTGATCGCGCAGGATTTCCGCAACGCGTTCGACCGCGGCGTCGATCTGCTGTTCACCCCGACCGTGCCCAGTCCCGCCTTCAAGGCGGGCGAGAAGCTCGCCGATCCGATCGCGATGTACATGTCCGACATCTTCACGGTGACCGCGAACCTCGCCGGTCTCCCCGCGATGTCGCTGGCGATCGGACGGGTCAAAGGCCTGCCGATCGGCGGGCAGCTGATCGGCCAGGCATTCCTGGAAGACGAGATGATCGAGGCCGCGTACGCGCTCGAGCGGGTTGTTCCCGCGACGGACGAAGCATGAGTTGGGAAACGGTCATCGGGCTCGAGACGCACGTCCAGCTGCGGACCAAGTCGAAAATGTTCTGCGGCTGCTCGACGGCGTTCGGGGCGCCGCCCAATACGCAGGTCTGTCCCGTGTGCCTGGGATTGCCGGGCGCGCTCCCGATGGCGAACGGTGCCGCGATCGGCCTCGCCGTACGCGGCGCGCTTGCCTTCGGCTGCACCGTGCATCCCAAGAGCATCTTCGCCCGCAAGAACTACTTCTATCCCGATCTTCCCAAGGGGTACCAGATCTCGCAGTTCGATCAGCCGCTGGCGACGATCGGCATGCTGTCGTTCGTGTCCCCCGACCGGGGGATCGTGAATGCGTCGATCGTGCGGCTGCATCTGGAGGAAGACGCCGGCAAATCGATTCACGATCGTTTTCCCAAAGCGACCGCGGTGGACCTCAACCGGTCCGGCGTACCGCTCATCGAGATCGTCGGTGGGCCGGACCTCCGCTCACCGGCGGAGGCGCGCGCCTACCTTCAAACGCTGAAGCAGCTGCTCGAGTACATCGGCATCTCCGACTGCGACATGGAGAAGGGCAGTCTGCGAGTCGACGCGAACGTCTCCGTGCGCCGGGCAGGTGAGACGGCGCTGAATACGCGCACCGAGGTCAAAAACATCAACTCGTTCGCGTTCGTCGAGAAAGCGCTGACCGTGGAACGCGACCGGCAGATCGCCCTGATCGAATCCGGCGGGACGGTGACGCAGCAGACGATGCTGTACGATGCCAAGGAGAACGCGGTCCGGCCGCAACGCTCTAAAGAAGAGAGTCACGACTACCGCTATTTCCCGGAGCCCGATCTGCCGCCGCTCGTGCTGACGGCAGAGTTCGTCGCGGAGCAGCAGAGTGCGCTCCCCGAGCTCCCGGCGGCCAAGCGCGATCGGTTCGTCGCGGCCTATGCGCTTAGCCGCGACCACGCCACCGTGGTGACGAGCAGCCGGGCAGTCGCCGAGTACTACGAGAACGTCGTTCGTGCCGGTGCCGAGCCGCAGGCTGCCGCGAACTGGGTGATGACCGAGGCCTTAGCCGATGCCAACGACCATCAGGAACAGCTGCGCGTCGCGCCTGGCGCGCTGGCGCAGATCATCGCGCTGGTCAAAGGCGGCACCTTGAGTCACCAAGCCGCGAAGAAGGTTTTCGGCGAGGTGGCGGCGAAGGGCGGGGAACCGCGTACCATCGCCGAGGCGCTGGGGCTGATTCAGGTCGCGGACACGAACATCATCGCGGGCTGGGTGACGGACGTGCTGGCGGCGCACCCATCGGAAGTCGAGCGCTACAAGAAGGGCGAGACGAAGTTGTTGCCGTTCTTCGTGGGGCAGTTGATGCGGGCGTCGAAGGGGAAGGCGGATCCGAAACTGGCGCAGCGCGTCCTCGAGGAGAAACTCGCCGCCTCGTCCTAGCCTTCCCGCCACGGGCGCTGCGCCCGCGACTGTTTCCAGTAGTCGAGCGCTGGTGTGGGCAATCCGAAATGCTGCTGCGCGGTCTCTTCGACGCGCTCGGGCTCGTGACGCCCCCCCTCCCGCAGCGCCTGCCGCCGCATCCGCTTTGCCAGGCCCAGCGCTTTTTCGCCGGCCGGATCCAGGCGCCGCGCCGCGGCGTCCGCGGCATCCGCGCCCAGCGTCTCCATGACGTACTCGAACGCCACCGCCATGTGCTTTTCGATGTCGCTTTCGGCCAGATCCCACCGGCTCGTGCCCGCGATCACCTGAAACACCCACTGCCAGCTCTGACTCTCGGTGAGATGCACCATGCCGCGGAACAGCCGGCGATTGGTGCGCACGCTGAACAGCGTCGGCGACAGGATTTCATCGAGGTGCGCGTCGCTCGCCGTATGATCCTTGAGGATGACGTCGCGCGCTTCGCGGGCGTAGGCGTCGCCCAGGTGGGTCTCAAACCGGCTCTCCCAATACGAGTGGCCGAGGGCGACCGTGCTTGACGTCAGCACGAGCTGGCGCGGCACGAAGAAATTGTGCGCGATCGTGTCCGCCGCGAGGTGGGAGAGGTAGCCAAGGCCGAAGGCGCGCAGCGGATCGCTGCAAGCGAGGTCGAAGATCTCCTGGCCCACATGCCAGGCGTGACAATGCCGGCCCACGGGCGCGTACTTCTTCGCCATCGACGTGTCGGCGGCGATGTTGCCGTAGAGAAAATCGTACGGGAACCCGCGCAGCAGATCGGCGACAATGCCGGGCAACTGGTGCAGATTGATGAGCACCGACTCACCGAGGAAGATGTGCGTCCCGGGCGTCCAGGCGTGCGCGACGCCGGGGAAGAGCGCCGAGGCGACGAGGGCGTCGTTTCACCGTCGCTTTTTGCCCTTCAGGAGCTTGCGGCTCCACCGCCAGACCGACAGGCCTCGGCGAACGTCGCGGATGGTCGCCGCCGCGTCGACCGCCGTCTCCTCCAGTTCCTGTTGCATCACTTCGGCGAGGGTATCGAGGTCGGTGAGCCGGTCTTCGGCGGCATCCGCCGCGCGGACGATACGCTGGCGGACATCGCGCGACGCGCCCACGAGCGCATCCGCTTCGGTTTTGATGGAGGCGATGAGTTGGCGTACATCAGAAAGCGCCGGCCCGGCGAACCCTTTCAGCGCCTTGACCGCGCCACGCACCCCGAGCGCCGCCGCGACGATGCCACCGGCGGCAACCAGGGCGGCGAGGGCGATAAGCGCGAGGCTGATCGCCGACACGACGCCGACCCAGCTCGGAAGCATCACGAAACCTCTGCCTGGCTCGGGCGTGCTGTCAACGGGGTGAGCGCGGCGAGCGCCTCAGCCGCCATCACGCACAGCAAGATCGTGACCAGCACTCCGCCGCCACCCGGTGCGCCGCGCACGAGGTCGAAGCCGGCCGCCAACGCGACCGCCCCCGCGCCCTGCCGGATCGCCGAGTAGGCAAACTCCCGCGGCGGCTCGAAGGGGAGCGACCGCCAGACGGGATCCACCTGGTCGAGCCCAAACCGCACGGTCACCCAACGCACCAGGACGCGGATCAACGCCAGCACCAGCGCCGCCAGGACGACCCACGCGGTGAGGGGACGGAGCAGCGCGCCCGCCACTATAAGGAAGGCGGCATAGAGCGGCAGCTCCCAGCGGCCGAGCAATCCCGTCACGGCCCGGTGCACCTCAACCGGTGAAAAGCTCATGAACACTGCGGCCTCCAGCGCGCACACGACGAAGGGGGACAGACCCGCTGCGTAGCTGAAGCCAGCGCCCCACAGAATCACCGCGAACGCCGCGAGGCCGGCATCGCGCTGCTCAGTCAGCATGCCCCCGCGTGCCAATGCGACGAACAGGCTCCCGAGGCCTCCACCGACGAGCAGCGTCAACACGATGGTGCGCACGGCCACATGCGGATGATACAGCGCGACTCCGATGATCACCGCTGCCGCGCCGAAGGCGGTATCGAAGAGGGCGTTGCGGCGACCGAGTCGCGGTCCGCGCTGGCTCGCGGCGGTTGTCAATGCGCCGCCGAGGACCAGCGCGACGGCAAGCGACGGGCGGCCCCACGATTCGGCCAGCGGCGGTAGCGCGCGCGCCAACGCCCAGGCGGTTGCGGTCGTGACAACCAGGACGGGAAGCGCCAGCGTGGCGCCGATCAGCCAGGTGCGAGCCGATACGCGCCGCACCATTCGCCATTCGAGCCGCGCGCCGAACAATGCTCCGCACCACCCGATCCCCAGTGCGATCACGGGCTGCAGCAGCCGCAGTCCCGCGGCGTCGATGACCCCGAGCCCGGGTCCGAGCAGCAGACCCAACACCAGAAAGGGGACACCCGTAGCGACGAGATCGTCGAGCAAGGAGGGATGCCGGAAGGACGGACGCGAGAGGCGCGTGATACCGATGCCGGCGACGAGGACCAGCGCCAACGCTAGTGCGGGATGCACGAGGCCGAACGTTCGCGAACGCTTGACGCAGGCGCAAGCGTCCTCGTAGCTTGGGCGGACTTATGCCACCGTCGTTCCGTGTCACGGGCGGGCGCCCGCTCTCCGGCACGATTCGCCCCGCCGGCAACAAGAACGCGGCCCTCCCGATTCTCGCAGCGACGCTTCTCGCCGACGGCCCCTGTCGCATCGACAATGTGCCCCGCATTCGCGATGTGGAAACGCTGCTGGCGCTGCTGCAGCATGTCGGCGCCAAGGTTCAATGGCACGGCACGAACACGGTCGAAGTCGATCCGCGAGGTACCGAACCGAAGCCGCTCGACCCGGCGCTCTGCAAAGAGATCCGCGCGTCGATCTTGCTCGCCGGTCCGATGTTGGCGCGTTTCGGGCGCGTCACGCTGCCCCCGCCGGGGGGTGACGTCATCGGGCGCCGTCGCGTCGATACGCACTTTCTCGCGCTCGAGCGCCTCGGCGCCGAGGTCGCCGTTGGCGACACATACAAGCTCGAGGGCAAACTCAAGGCCGCCGACATTTTTCTCGACGAGCCGAGCGTCACCGGGACCGAGAACGCATTGATGGCGGCGGTGCGGGCACCAGGCACATCCGTCCTCCGCAATGTCGCGTCGGAGCCGCACGTCCAGGATCTGGCGCGGTTTCTCGTGTCGTTGGGCGCCGCGATCGATGGCATCGGAAGCAACACGCTCACCATCGAGGGCGACCGTCCGCTCACCGCGTCGCAGCACACGGTCGGCCCCGATCACATCGAGATCGGCTCATTCATCGGCCTCGCCGCCGTGACCGGCGGCGCCATTACGATCGACGGCGTTCGAGGGGATGACCTGCGCTCGACCATCCTCGCGTTCGAGCGGCTCGGCGTCCGGCCGCGACTCGACGGCGCAAAGCTGATCGTCGATGCGGACCAGGAGCGGCGCATCCGTCCGGATCTGGGCGGGCACGTGCCGAAGCTCGAAGACGGACCGTGGCCCGCGTTCCCGGCCGATTTGATGTCCATTGCGATCGTCGTCGCGACCCAATGCGAAGGGCTGCTGTTGGTGTTCGAGAAGCTGTTCGAATCGCGGTTGTTCTTCGTGGACAAACTGATCGGCATGGGTGCCCGCATTGTGCTGTGTGATCCCCACCGTGCCGTGATTGCCGGGCCGTCCGCCTTGCGCGGGCAGGTGGTCGAGAGTCCGGATATCCGGGCCGGCATGGCAATGCTGCTCGCGGCACTCGCCGCGCAGGGCGATTCGATCATTCAGAACATCGGCCAGATCGAGCGCGGGTACGAACACATCGACGAGCGGTTGAAAGCGCTCGGGGCGCAGATTGAGCGCAGAACGTGATGTAGGGGCGCAGCATGCTGCGCCCCTACGTTCGCCGCTCTCGCTCGCCGAAACCCCCGCCGGCGATGCCGCCGTCCCGCGCCTCGAATTGGTGGAATGGGCGCAACGTCGCCGGGATCACGACGCGCCCGTTGAGTCTGGGTCTCTGGAGCGACGAGCCGGTGGGGCAGGTGATCGGCCGCTGGCGGGCGTTCCGCGCGACATTCGGCGCGCGGTTTCCCTCGATCGTCCTGGCGCATCAGGTGCATGGGACAGACGTGCATTGGCACGAGTCGCTCCCCGAGGGCTGGCTCATCCTCGATGGCATCGATGGCCATGCGACCGCCGAGCGCGGCGTGTTGCTCACCGTGACCGTCGCCGACTGCATTCCGGTATATCTGGCCGTGCCGCAGAAGGGAGCGATCGCGCTCGTCCACGCCGGCTGGCGCGGGACCGCCGACGGCGTTCTGGAGCAAGCGGTCGAGCTCTTGACGTGGCGCGGGTTTGCAAAGGGGCGCGATATTGTAATGCATTGCGGCGTGGGAATTTGTGGTGGCTGCTATGAAGTAGGTTCTGAAGTTGCCGTCCGGTTTGGATTAACCGGCACAGTCCAGCTCGACCTGCGCGAGGTCCTGACGCGGCAAGCGCGGAGCCTCGGCATCGACGAGATCACGATCTCGCCCTGGTGCAGCGTTGAGGGGCGCGACCGCTTCTTCTCCCATCGCGGCTCGCGCGGGCGGGACGGTCGCATGGTGGCGTACCTGGGCCGGCCGCTCGGTTGACATCGAGGACACCCCGGCTACATTCCCAACGTGATGCGGGCGAAGTTCGGCCCGCGCTTTTTTTTCCATGCTCACTGAGAGTCTTGTCGAGGCCTTCCGAACCCGGCTGGACGCGTTGGGGTTCGACCTGGCCGATCTGCGCATCGGCGGTACGCCGAACCGACCGCTCGTCCAAGTCCGCATTGACTGTCCGCCACGGAACGTCACGGTCGAAGATTGCAGTCGCGTCTCGCGGGCGCTCGAACAGTGGCTCGACGCAGACGTTGGCGGCCCCCTGGGCAATCGGTATGTGTTGGAAGTGTCGAGCCCGGGGATCGAGCGGCCCGTGCGCTGGCACCGGCATTGGGCGCGCTTTGTGGGACGCGATGTGAATGTGAAGCTGGCCGGCATGGGCCGGGTGCGCGCGCGGATTGTCGCCGTGCCGACTGAAGAGACCGTCGTGCTGCAACCGCAGGGTGGCGCGGAGCGAGAGTATCGACTTTCCGACGTGAAGGACGCCCGATTGGCTGGTGACACCGAGGATAGGTGATGGCAAATACAACTGACGTAGTCTCGGCGATCCGAGAACTGACCAACACGAAGCAGCTCGAGCGCAATGAGCTGATCGACCTGCTCAAGGACGGGCTGCACGCCGCCCTCGTCAAGCGGTACGGGCCGAATGTCAGGGCCGAGATCGGCATCGACGAGCTGAAGGGGTCGATCCGCATCGTCGTGCTCAAGACCGTCGTCGAAACGGTGGAAGACCCTGGCACCCAGGTCTCGCTCGAAGAAGCGCGCTACGAGGACTCCGAATTCGAGCCCGGGGACGTGCTCGAGGAGGAAGTCCCCTTCGAGCAGTTCGGGCGGACGGCGGTGCAGGCGGCGAAGCAGCGGATCATTCAGCGGGTGCGCGAAGGCGAGCGCAGCCGCATCCGCGAAGAGTTCTCCGGCAAGGTCGGCGAGCTGCTCTCCGGCGAGGTCCAGCAGATCGAGCGCGGCAAGATCGTCGTCATGTTGAACAAGTTCCGCGAGGCCGAGGCGATCATTCCCTATCGCGACCAGAACCATCGCGAGCATTTCCATCAGGGCGACACGATCCGCGCGGTGCTGAAGCGCATCGAGGAGACCCCCAAGGGTCCGCGGCTCATTCTCTCCCGCGCCGATCCCCTGTTCGTCAAAGCGCTGTTCAAGCTCGAGGTTCCGGAGATCCAGCAGCAGATCGTCGAGATCCGCGCCACGGCGCGGGAAGCGGGGAGCCGCACGAAGATCGCCGTGTGGTCACGCGACGACGGGATCGATCCGGTCGGCGCCTGCGTCGGGCTCAAGGGCTCGCGCGTGCAGGCCGTCGTCAACGAGCTGAACGGCGAGCGCATCGACATCGTGCCCTGGTCGTCCGATCCGGAGCGCTTTGCCAAGCTGTCACTCGCGCCGGCGCGCGTCGCCCGCGTCTTCTCCGATCCCGAGTCGAAAACGATTCAGGCAATCGTCGATGAGGACCAGCTGTCGCTCGCGATCGGCCGCAACGGCCAGAATGTGCGTCTCGCCTCCGAGCTCACGGGTTGGAAAGTCGATCTCTACTCGAGCCGCGAGTGGCTGGAGCGTGGCGGCGAGGGCCCGCTGTTCGCCCCGTTGCCCCCGACCGA
>QHTW01000080.1:0-2741 GCA_003220955.1 Gemmatimonadota bacterium
CGCGAGCCGCCAGTGGATGTCAGCGGCCACTTGCGGCGCGAGAGCCGCGACCAGCGTTTCTCGCATACGGTCGTGATACAGCTCGAGCCGCGAGGGGGCACCCAAGCTGCGCAGGAAGTGCGCCTTGATCAGGAGTGCGACCAGCGGCCGGTCATCGCCTTCGAGGCCGGCCGCCGCCCGCGCGACCTTGGCATCGACGGGCCGACCGGCGACCGCCAGCGTGGCGAGGAGCGGGCGTGCCCCTTCCGGGAGAGCGCGTATGCGGGATTCCAGCATTTCGCCTAAGCCGATGCCCGTCGCCCCGTCGGCGTCATTCGAATCGAGCGCATACCGCACCATCTGCTCCACCAGGAACGGACTGCCTGCAGACTCGCGGATGATGGTGTCCGCCTGCACCGTCGGTGGTCCGCTCGACGACACTAACAGCGTCTCGGTCAAGCGCATCGTGTCGGCCGAGGTCAGAGGCCCGAGCCGGCAGGCGCGACAGGCCGGAGTGTCGGCGTGCTCGAGCAGGGCGCGCAGGAAGGGCTGCGAGGCGAGATCTTCGGTGCGGAAGGACGCAATCAGCAGCACGTGGGGCGCATCGGGAGGGCGCAGGACGTCCTCGAGCAACACCATGCTGTCGTGGTCCGCCCACTGCAGGTCGTCGATGAACACGAGAACGGGTCGTTGCGCAGAGAGTCGCACGAGCAACTGCCTGAGGCACGCGAATCCGCGCTGCCGCAACGCCAACGGATCGGCCGGCTCACGCTCACCAATGCGGGCGTCTCCCACGGCCTCGATCCTGAGCAGGACCGGGAACAGCCGGGTGAGCGCAGATACTCCCTCCGGGAGCAGCGCCTTTACCTGCGGACCCGCCAGCGTCTTGAGGTAGCGACTCAAGCTGTCGATGACGCCGTCCACTGCCTTGTACGGCACCGACTCGCGCTCATAACAGCGACCCCTCAGCACCAGGGCCGCGGCTTCTCGCTCGACGGCGTCGGCGAACTGACCAATCAGCGCACTCTTGCCGATCCCGGAGACGCCATGCACGTAAAAGGTGACTGCATGACCGAAACCCACGGTGCCGAAGGCGTCTTGGAGCTGGGCGAGCTCCGCCTCGCGCCCGACGAGGGACGGCGGGCGCCCGGCTTCGTGGGCCTCCGCTTCTGACGTCGTGTGCTCGGACACGCCGGTGCGACGCAGGATTTCCCCGTCGTCCGGGCGAGCCGCCGGGTCGCGAGCCATGAGATCACCGCACAACGTGACGAGATCCTGGGGAAGCTCCGGCACGAGCTCGCTCAATCTCGGCGGATCCTGCCGGCCCTTATCGGCGAGGACTCTCAACGCGCTGCCCTGAAACGGGAGCCGCCCGGTCAGCGCTTCGTACAGCATCACGCCCACCGCGTACCAGTCGCTCGCGGGGCTGCGCTGTCCTTCAACTTGTTCCGGCGACATGTAGGCCACCGTACCCCACAGGCCTTCTTCACGAGTCTGCAGTGGCGACGGGGGCGCGACCACATCGGCCAAGCCGAAGTCCAGAATCACCACCCGCCCAGCGGGCGTCACCAGGACGTTGGACGGTTTGAGATCGCGGTGCACGATGCCCGCGCGATGCAACGCCACCACCCCTTGGATCAGCTGCGCCAGCGCGGCGCGGAGCCGGGGAACATCCGGAGGCTCTCGCGTTTCGGACTGGCTAGGACGTTCGGGGCGGACGTAGGCGAAGAACTCGACGCCGTCGACCAGTTCCATCGTGTAGAACCAGTCGTCCCCGTCCGCTACGAGCTCGTACAGCGACGCGAGATTGGCGTGGGCGATGTCGCTGAGCACGCGGAACTCTTTTTTCAGGCGGTAGATGGCGGAGGGGTCCTGCCACCGCAGGGTCTTCAGCGCGACGGTTTCGTGGCGCTCCTGATCGTACGCCTCGTATACCGCGCCCATGCCGCCGGTGCCAAGCCGCCGGCGGATGACAAACCGATCCGTGCCGTGAAAATCGTCGCCCTGTGCCTTCAACTGAGCTACCTGGCTAGGCAGGAGAACAACTTAACGGGCGTTGGGCTTGACGCGAGTCCTAGACACCAGGCGACAAGATGCCAAGTAGACGCCAGGAAGGTTGCCGGGGTCTCAGATACGGCGTCTATTCAACCCTCTGTTCCCTCTTCGGAGCACCCTATGCGTCACATTTCTGTCTTTGCCGCCGTCATCCTCTTTGCCGCCTGCCGCGAAGCACCGACCACGACCCACGAGCTCGGCACGCCCAGCTTCAGCGCCCTGGGCAGTGGATCTGTCTTGGTGGTCAATGTCAGCCGAGACACTACCGCCCAGAACGAAACCCCGCTCGCCGTCAATCCGGTGAACCCGAGCAACATGATCACCGGGAACAACGACTGGAACTTCAACGACGGCTGCGGCGTGAACGCGACGTTCGACGGCGGCAAGACCTGGACGCCGACGCTACCGAGCGGCTTCATCCCGGGGATCACGCAATTCACGAACGACCCGGCGGTTCCGGGGACGGGCCCCTATGACTTCGGCGGCGATCCCGGCGTCGCCTTCAGCCCCGATGGAAGGACAGCCTACTTCACCTGCTTCGGATATCGTGGCAAGCAAGTGGCGCTGTGGCTCAGTCGTTCGAGCGACGGCGGCCGCACCTGGACCGCGGGCGGCCCCGATCATCCGCTCACGCTCGTCAGCGCGTTCCAGGGCGAGGGCAAGGCGAGAGGATCGAACGGGCAATTCCCCGACCACGAGTCCATCAC
>QHTW01000080.1:2809-5095 GCA_003220955.1 Gemmatimonadota bacterium
CGGCAATAGCTTTGCACTCCCGGTGAAAGTCTCCAGCGGCTCGGTCCGCAGCGATCAGGATGCGCGTGTCGTGGTCGACAACGCGACCGGGTACGCCTATCTGACGCTCGACAATTCGGTGCAGGGCGGCAAAGGCACCGCGATGTTCGTGAGCGTCTCGACCGACCACGGTGCGACATGGAGTAATTCCTTCAGGTTCGCCACATTCCAAAACCCGGTCTGCTTATATCCGCCGTACTGCTTCAACATCTCCGGCGCGCAGTTCCGCGCTCCGGGGTCGTACCCCGCTCCCGCATTCGACCCGACGACGGGCCGCCTGTACGTGGCCTACAGCGATATCGTGAATGGCAAGGCCCAGATCCTTCTGACGTACGCGAGCGTCCGCGACATCACCACATGGACGACGCCGGCGATCGTAGCCCCCGCCTCAGGTGATCGCATCAATGTGGAATTGAGCGTCGAGCCGAGCAGCGGCCGGCTCGACCTGATGACCAACGACCGCAGTTACACCGGCAACACGTTGTTTGACGTCGCGTATATCACCAGCTCGGACGGCGGCAGGACGTGGTCCACAACGCGCGTCACGAAGACGAGCTGGGATCCGGCGGCGTACGGCGTCCCGTGTGGCTCCTGCGCCAGCGGGGTCCGCCCCTTTATCGGCGACTACGACGGCATCATCTCCTTGCCGGGCAGCGCCGCGATGACGTGGACGGGGCCGGGCAAGACGTTCGGCACCTACCCGACGAATCTCGAGGTCTTCTTTGGCAGCGTCACCCCCTAAGCCGATGACGTCTCGCCGCGACTTCCTGGTCAGGGTCGCGCAGGCCGGCGCCGCGCTCTCCGCGGTCCGGCTCGCGCGGCCTCCGTCGGTCCTCTGGGCGCGTCCCGAGTCCCCGGGCGACATGCCGATCGGCCTCGACTGGCGCATGCTCGGCCCGTTCCGCGGCGGCCGATGCGATGCCGTGAGCGGCGTCCCCGGGCGGCCCGACGAGTTCTACTTCGGCCACGTGAACGGCGGCATCTGGAAAACCATCGACGCCGGGAGGACGTGGTTTCCGATCTTCGACGACCAGCCCGTTGCGTCGATCGGCGCCCTGGCCGTCGCGCCATCCGCGCCCGACGTGATCTACGTCGGCACCGGCGAGTCCACGCTGCGCGACTCCACGGGCTTCGGAAACGGTGTCTACAAGTCCACCGACGCAGGCCAAACCTGGACCCACCTCGGCCTGAGCGACACCCAACACATCGGCAAGATCGCCGTGGATCCGAAGAACCCCGACGTGGTCTTCGTCGCCGCGATCGGTCACCTCTACGCGGCAAACCCGGAGCGCGGCCTGTTCCGCTCGCGCGACGGCGGCCGCACCTGGCAGAAGGTCCTCTACAAGGACGACAACGTCGGGGCGGTCGAGGTCGTCATCGATCCGGCCAATCCGCGTGTGGTGTACGCTGGGCTGTGGAATACGCGCCGCCCGCCGTGGTTCACCTACGCCCCCACCAACGGCCCCGGGGGCGGGATTTACAAGTCCCCCGACGGTGGATCGACCTGGCACCAGCTCACGGCCGGGCTGCCCCCCGCGGGGATCGGTCGCACCGGCATCGCGGTCGCGCCGTCGAATCCGCGACGCGTGTATGCCGTCGTGGATTGCCTCGTGCCCGATCCAAACGCTCCGGCCCCGCCGCCGCCCGCGCCCGGACGCCCCGCGCAACCGCCGCCCGGGCAGGGCGGCGTGTTCCGCTCCGACGATGCCGGCGCGACGTGGAAGCGAGTGGGCAGCGACCAGGCGCTGTGGGGCCGAGGCTGGTATTTCGAGAAGATCGCGGTCGATCCGAAGGCCGCCGACATCGTCTACGTCCCGAACGTCGCGGTGAACCGCAGCCGCGACGGCGGCGCCACGTGGGACGTGATCCGGGGCTCACCGGGCGGGGACGATTACCACCAGATCTGGATCGCGCCCGACAACCCGAATACCCTGATCGTCGCGAGCGATCAGGGCACGATCATCACGCGCAACGCGCGCACCGTCGATCCGCGTGACATGACATGGAGCTCATGGCTCAATCAGCCTACCGCGCAGATCTATCACGCCTCGGTCGACTATCGCTTCCCCTACTGGGTCGTCGGCGCGCAACAGGACTCGGGAGCCGTGGCGGTGCGCTCGCGCGGCAAGTTCGCGCAGATCTCGCAGCGCGACTGGGAGCCAATCGGCGCCGCCGGCGAGAGCGGCTACGCCACCGGCGACCCGCTGCATCCCGGCGTGATCTACGGCGGCGAGGGCAGCCGCTGGG
>QHTW01000081.1 GCA_003220955.1 Gemmatimonadota bacterium
GATCTGCTGTTCGTGCTCGCGCGCGCCGTGAACATGCAGACCGGCCACGACGACATCCCGTGGTGACCATTCGCGTCCGGCTGGTCGAACAGCGGGATGCCTCCTACGACATCCTCGTCGGACCGGGCCTGCTCGGCCACCTCGGCACGATCCTCCCGGAGTACTGCCCGGCGGTCGCCTACGCCGTCATCTGTGATTCGCACGTGGGTAAGGTCTATGGCGAAGAGCTGGTCCAGCGGCTCTCGGCAACCGGCCAGCGGGCGGAGTTGTTCACCTTTCCCGCCGGAGAATGGAACAAGACTCGCGACACGTGGGCATCGCTCTCCGACGCGATGCTCGCGGCACATTTCGGCCGCGATTGCGCGGTGATCGCGCTCGGCGGCGGCGTCGTCAATGACGTCGCGGGTTTCGTCGCGGCCACGTACCTGCGCGGGGTGCCGCTCGTGCAGGTCCCGACATCGCTGCTCGCCATGATCGACTCATCGATCGGGGGAAAGACGGGCGTGGACGTGCCGGCGGGGAAGAATCTGCTGGGCGCCTTTCACCAGCCGCGCGTCGTCGTGGCCGATCCGGAGCTGCTGGCGTCGCTCTCCAGCGTGCAGCTCGCGGCGGGACTCGCCGAGGCGGTCAAGCACGGCGTGATCGCCGACGCGGCGTACTTCGCGTTTCTCGAGGAGGAGTACGCGGCGATCTTTGCCAAGCACGCGCCGGCACTCGAGCGCGTCGTGCGCCGCTCCGTCGAGATCAAGGCGTCGGTCGTGGCCCAGGATGAGCGCGAGAAGGGGAAGCGCGCGATTCTCAATTTCGGGCATACCGTCGGCCACGCGATCGAAGCGACGTCAAAGTACGCCGTGCTGCACGGCGAGGCCGTGGCGATCGGCATGGTGTACGAAGGCCGGCTCGCCGAGGCGTTAGGCATCGCCGCTGCGGGCACAACCCAGCGCATCAGGGCGGCGCTGGAGCGGCTGAACTTGCCCGTCGAGCGCCCCGATGCGAGTCAGGTCGATGACCTGATCGCGGCCATGCGCGCCGACAAGAAAGTGCGCGCCGGAGAGATTCGCGTCGCCCTGCCGCGTGCGATCGGCAGCGCGTACGGTGATGATGGAACCGGGTGGACGGTGCCCGTGGAGGAGGCGACGATTCGTCAGGTCCTGGTAAACACGTAGCCCACATTCCTTTCCACCTCTCCACAGTGCCAATCTCATCCTTCGGATTGAGTAGGCGGAAAGCGGGTAATCGCCTTGCTAGTTCTCATTTCCACAGCTCCTGTGGATAGTGGACAAACTCCGGAATCCCTACAAACCCAAGAATTTGTGATGTGGAAAACTGCGTAGATTTGCACGGATTGGCAGGAAAACCTATATTGGCGCGTGATTTAGGTGGCCTAATGGCGGTGTCGCCCGCCCTTTCCACACATAACTCGCGTTTCAAGGGGAGTCGCGCATGGCGAGGTCGAATGGCGGCAAGGCGAAGGCCTTTTTCCGCACCACCCCCTCCGGAGCATTCGACCAGTACCTGCAAGACATACAAAAACTTCCCCTCATCAAAGATCCGGCTGAAGAGCGCCGCCTCGCACGTCGCGTGCAGCGCGGCGATGAAAAAGCCGCTGAACGTCTGGTCACTGCCAATCTCCGTTTCGTCATCTCCTACGTAAAGAAATATCAGGGTCACGGTCTCGATCTCTCCGAGCTCGTCGCGATCGGCAATGAAGGACTGCTCAAGGCGGTCAAGAAGTTCGATCCCGATCAGGGCGTCAAATTCATCTCGTACGCGGTGTGGTGGGTGCGCCAGGCGGTGTTGAAGGCGCTGGCGGAGCAGACGCGCAGCGTCCGCATTCCGCTCAATCAGAATTCCCAGCTCATCCGGATGAGCCGCACCGAGACGTACCTGTCACAAGAGCTCGGCCGCGAACCTACCGACAACGAAATCGCGCAGGCGTTGGAGGACAGCGTCGAGAACGTGCGCACCGCGCGCCGCATGACGGCGGCGGAGCTGTCGCTCGACGCGCCCGTCGATCGCACCGACAAAGATGCGGCGACGCTCGGCGAGCGCTTCGCGGGACAAGAGGGCGGCGAGATCGAAGAGCGCACCGACGGCAAGTTGATGCGCGAGT
>QHTW01000082.1:0-1241 GCA_003220955.1 Gemmatimonadota bacterium
CGGTCGGGCTCTCGGAAAACTCGATGAACAGCCGCGGATCCTTGGCGTTCCGGAACAGCCAGATGCGCTGGCCGCGCGCCTCTGCGAACTGGCTCAGCTCGCGCAGGGTGTTTACGTACTCCGTCTCGTTCTGGTTGGGCACGCGCACGCGCGCCGCGGTCAAGACTTTCGGCATGCTCACACCGCTCCCTCGGGAAATTCCTGCAACACCTTCTTCACGTCCGCCAGGAATTGGTCGGCGTCGGCGCCATCCACGACGCGATGATCGTAGGACATCGTCAGCATGCCCATCGTGCGGATCGCGATGGATTCGGTACCGTCGGTCGCGCTCACGACCTTGGGGCGTTTCTCGATCGCGCCAACGCCGAGAATCGCGACCTGTGGCTGGTTGATGATGGGAATGCCGGCAAACGGGCCGAAGCCGCCCGGGTTCGTGATCGTGAACGTGCCGCGCTGGATGTCGTCAGGTAACAGCTTCTTGGTGCGCGCCCGCTCGCCCAGATCGTTGATCGCGCGGGCGATCCCGATCAGCGACAGCTCGTCGGCGTGCTTGATCACGGGCACGATCAATCCCCAGTCGAGCGCGACGGCGATGCCGACGTTGACGTCCGCCCGGTAGATCGTACTGTCGCCCGAGACCGCGGCGTTGACGATCGGATGCTTGCGCAGATTCTCGGCGCACGCTTTGGCGATGAACGCGAGGAACGTGAGGTTCACGCCGCGCTCGGCATAGGTCTGCTTGACTTTGGCGCGCAGCTGTGCCACGCGCGTGAAGTCGACTTCGAAGAAACTGGCGACGTGCGCCGAGACGCGCCGCGACATCACCATGTGGTCGGCGGTGATCTTGCGGATCTTGGACCAGGGCTCGACACGGTCGCCCGGCCACGGCTCGACGGCGGGATGCTCTATTGCCCCAGGGCCCAGGGGCTGGGGCCTCTGGCCTGGGGCTGGAATGGTTGGCGCGCGTTCGATGTAGCCGAGGATGTCTTGCTTCGTCACCCGGCCGGCGTACCCGCTGCCCGGAATCCGTGAGATATCGACGCTGTGCTCGGCCGCGATTTTGCGAACGAGCGGCGTCGACTTCGTGCGCAGACGCTGCTCGGCAGTCTGGACTCCGCCGCCATCACCGCTTCTGACGGGGGCTGGGGCCTGCGGACTCGGGGGTGGGGCCTGGGGACTCGGGGCTTGGGCGCGAGGCGGCGGAGACGCAGGCGGAACTGTTTGCTTTGGCGGCTCCGGTT
>QHTW01000082.1:1264-4575 GCA_003220955.1 Gemmatimonadota bacterium
TGATGCGACGGCACCAGCCTCGGTCTCCAGCACCGCGACGAGCGTCTGCACGGGCACCGTCTGCCCTTCCTGGACCTTGATCTCGGCCAACACACCGGCGGCCGGCGCCGGGATCTCGGCGTCGACTTTGTCGGTCGAGATCTCGAACAGCGGCTCGTCCCGCTTGACCGGGTCGCCGACTTTCTTGAGCCACTTGCTCAATGTGCCTTCGGCGATCGACTCGCCCATCTGGGGCATGAGAACGTCAACTCTGGCCATGATTCCTCACTAGTATTTCGCCAACCACCGCGCGGCTTTGACGATATCGTCCGTCTGCGGCAAGACGAAGTCTTCCAGCGTCGGCGCGTACGGCAGCGGCACGTCGTGAGCCGTGACGCGCATGATCGGCCCGTCGAGCCACTCAAACGCCTGCTCGTTGATCCGCGCAGCGATTTCGCCGGCGATCCCACCGGTGCGCGTGTCTTCGTGCACGATCAGCACCTTGTTCGTCTTCTTCACGGTCGCGACGATCGCCGCGTCATCGAGCGGCAGCAACGTGCGCAGATCGAGCACCTCCACCGACACGCCATCTTCTTTCTCGAGCTTGTCGGCCGCTTCCAGCGACTTCCAGAGCGTCGCGCCGTAACTGATGATCGAAAGATGCTTCCCTTCCCGAGCCATGCGCGCCTGCCCGATCGGCGTGAGAATCTCTTCACCCTCGGGCAGCTGTTCCTTGATGCGGCGATACAGCCATTTGTGCTCGAGGTACAGAACAGGATCTTCATCGCGAATCGAGGATTTGATCAGGCCTTTCGCGTCGCGCGCGGTCGCGGGGTAGACAATCTTGAGGCCGGGCGTGTGTAAGAAAGCGGCCTCGGGGTTCTGCGAATGAAACGGCCCGCCGCGTACGTACCCGCCGCACGGACCGCGCACGACCATCGGCGTCGACAGACCAGCCCGATAGCGCGCGGTCGCGACGTAATTCGTCAGCATGTCGTAAGCGCACGAGATGAAGTCGATGAACTGCATCTCGGCGACTGGTCGCAGTCCCATGTGCGCCGCGCCCGCCGCTGCCCCGACGATGGCCGCCTCGGAGATCGGCGTGTCGATGACGCGTGACTCGCCGAACCGTTTCGTGAAGCCTTCGGTCACTTTGAACGCGCCGCCGTATAAGCCGACATCCTCGCCGAGGATGAAGACGCGATCGTCGCGCTCCATCTCCTCCCAAAGGCCCTGGCGGAGTGCCTCGAGAAATGTGACTTCGGCGGCGGCGGCCATCAGAGACTCTTGAACCACAGTGTGTCGGCCGATGGCGGATCGACGTAGACGCCCGGCAGGGCGGTCTCGCCCTCCGGCAACGGCTCGTTCACACAGGCGTCGGTCGCCTGATCCACTTCGACGCGCACACGATCGTCGATGTCTTTCAGGTCCGCTTCGGCAACCATGTCCGCGGCCAGCACGCGCTGGGTGAAGCGATCGACCGGATCGTTCGACTTGGACCAGAGCTCGAGCACGTCCTTCGGCACGTAGTGCTGATCGTCGTGCTCGGCGTGGCCTTTGCGTCGGTACGTCTTCACTTCGATGAAATGCACCCCTTTGCCGCGACGCGCGCGCTCCACGGCGAACCGCGTGGCTTCGTAGACCGCGAACACGTCGTTCCCATCGACGGTCACGGCTGGGATGCCGTAGCCTTTCGCCTTCTCGGCGAGATCCTTCACGGCGAATTGTTTCTCGGGGGGAGTGGAGTAGGCCCAGTGGTTGTATTCACCCATGACGACGAGCGGGAGGCGCTGCACCGCGGCCAGGTTCAGGCCCTCATGAAACGTGCCGGTCGAGGTCCCGCCGTCGCCGATGTACACCAAACCGACCCGGGGCTCGCCGCGCAGCTTGAAGCTCAGCGCGATGCCCGCCATCACCGGGATCATGTCTCCGAGGTGCGAGATCTGCCCCAGGTAGCCCTGCTCCAGGTCGTTGAAATGGACATTCAGCTCGCGGCCATGGGTCGGGCTGCCGGCCTTGGCCATGTACTGGCGGAGGATCTCGATCGGCTGGGCGCCCATCACGAGGAGGGAGCCGAGGTTGCGGATCAGGGGCGACAGGATGTCCTGGTTGCGCCCCCGCTCCAGGGCATACGCGGAGGCGACCGACTCGCCTTCCTGGCCGAGGGAGCGGAACAGCCCGCCGATCACCTTGGTCTGGCGATACAGCGCGACGAGACGCTCCTCCAGGGTGCGCGTAAGCCGCAGGTAGTAGTAGATCTCGAGCAGCTGGTCGGCGGATAGCGCCGCGCCGGCGGGCACGGCGGCGGTGGGCCGAGTCGCGGGAAGAGCCATGGCCCTAAATTATAGCCGGGAGGGAAGAGCCATGGCGAACATCAAGCTCCGCGTGACCGGCATGACCTGTGGCCACTGTCAGGCCAAGGTCGAGAAAGCGTTGAAAGGGGTGAACGGCGTGTATTCCGCCGTCATCGATTTGCCGGACGGCGAAGCGGAAGTCGACTTCGACGACGACTCGGTGACCACCGACGAGCTCGTCGCCGCGATCGCGAAGGCGGGCTACGGCGCGAAGATCGCGGGCTAGTACGCGCCGCGCATGATGTGCGCGGGCTCGACCAGCTTGTGCACTTCGGCCAGGAACCGCTTCGCGAGCTTGTCGAGCTCGGATTCTCCGACCTGATCCGTCGCCGCTTCCACGAACGTGTAGTGCCCACCCTCCGGTCGCGCGGTGATCGTGATGCGGCCGAGCGTGCCCTGATAGGCGCGGCGGCGCGGCGACTCCTCCGCCGGCGCGAGCCGGCCGCCAAAGAAGCTCTTCGCTACTTCGAGCACCGCTTCCGGGCTCGCGCTAGTTCGGTGGAAGTACCGCATGACTCGCAGCTCCCGGCGTTTTGAACGCGCGCAGTGTCAGGCTGTTGAGCACCACGGAAAGACTCGACCACGCCATCGCCGCGCTCGCGAGCACCGGCGACAGCAGCCATCCGGTCACGGGATACAGCACTCCCGCCGCCACCGGAATCAGCAGCACGTTGTACCCGAACGCCCAGATCAGATTCCAGCGAATCGTCCGCATCGTGCGGCGCGCCAGCTCGATCGCCGTGAACACGGCGCGCAGGTCGCCGCGGATCAGCGTCACGTCCGACGCTTCCATCGCGATGTCGGTGCCCGTGCCGATCGCAATCCCGACGTCCGCCTGGGCGAGCGCCGGGGCGTCGTTGATGCCGTCGCCGACCATGACGATGTGAGCGCCGCCATTCTGGCGCTGCAGTTTCTTCACGAGGTCCGCCTTCTGCGACGGCAGCACTTCGGCGAGCACTTCATCGATGCCGACTTCAG
>QHTW01000083.1 GCA_003220955.1 Gemmatimonadota bacterium
GGCATTTGCCGCGTGGGCAAACGGCATCGGCGTGGCTACCAGCGTCGCGAACGGGCCGGTCGAGGTCGACGTGGCGCTCAACGCCACACCGCTGGGACTCGCCGGTCACGATCCACTCCCGGTTGACCTGAACCACATTCCCGGCGTGCAGCGAGCGCTCGACCTCGTGTACGCCGCGGGTGAGACACGCTGGGTGCATGCACTCCGGGAACGGGGAATCCAGGCGGCGGATGGGCGCGAGATGCTCGTGCAACAGGGCGCCGCGGCCTTCGAGCGGTTTTTCCCGGACACGACGGCACCGAGGGAGGTCATGCGCGCCGCGGTTCAGCGCGCGCTCCGTGCTTAGCGCGGCAGTCGAGCAGCTGCTTCTCCCGGCGGAATGCCTGCTCTGTCACGCGTTGCTGACCCCGCGCGACGCGAATCGAATCGTGTGTCCCCTCTGCCGGCAGCGGTGGAGAGCGGTGCGAGCGCCGTGGTGCGAGCGCTGCGGGCAGCCCGCGCCCCATTTCGGTCCGTGCCGCCTGTGCGCGCAGTGGCCGGCCGCGCTTCGATCAGTCAGATCCACAGCCTGGTTGGAGGAGGGCGCTCGCCACGCCGTTCATGCGCTCAAGTACGGCGGCCTGCCACGCATCGCCGACGATCTGGCGGCCGCGATGTCGGGCACGCGCCCTCTTTCCGACGGACCGTCGGCCCTGGTCCCGATCCCCCTCGCCCCCAAGCGCTTGCGGGAGCGAGGCTACAACCAAAGTGAGATGCTGGCGCGCGCGCTGGCCCGACAGTGGCGGATTCCCGTGCTCGTTGACCTGCTCGTCCGCACGCGCGAGACGCCGACGCAAACGACGTTGACACCGGAGACTCGCCTGGCGAACGTCGCTGGAGCGTTTACGGCCGGCACAGCGTTTCGTTGGGCCACTCTCGTGTTGGTCGATGATGTGTTTACAACCGGAGCAACGCTCGCCGAGGCAGCGCGCGCCCTGGAAGAGGCCGGTGCGCAGCGTCTCTACGGCGTCACCTTCGCGCGCGCCGCGATTCCAGACTTCACCTAAGGGGAGAGACATGGCAGTGCGGGTAGGCATCAACGGGTTCGGACGCATCGGCCGCAACGTGTTGCGCGCCGCCACGATGGCCAAGCAGACCGACATCGAATTCGTCGGCGTCAATGATATCACCGACACCAAGACGCTGGCCCATCTGCTGAAGTACGACTCCGTTCACAAGCGCTTCCCGGGAACGGTGGAAGCCAAGGGCGACGCGCTGGTGGTGAATGGCAAGTCGATCAAGGTCTCGGCGATCAAGGAACCCGAGAAGCTGCCGTGGAAAGACCTCGGCGTGGAGTTCGTGCTCGAAAGCACGGGCCGCTTCACCGACAAGGAGAGCGCGTCGAAGCACCTCGCCGCGGGCGCCAAGAAGGTCGTGATCTCGGCACCCGCCAAGGGCGAAGACATCACGATCTGTATGGGTGTGAACAACGAGAAGTACGATCCCGCCAAGCATCACATCATCTCGAACGCGTCGTGCACGACGAACTGCCTCGTGCCCGTGGTCAAAGTCGTCATGGACAATTTCGGATTCAAGCACGGGTTCATGACGACGGTGCACAGCTATACCAACGACCAGCAGATTCTCGACCTCCCACACAAGGATCTGCGGCGCGCCCGTGCCGCCGCGCTGAGCATTATTCCGACGACGACGGGCGCCGCGAAAGCGACCGGCCTGGTCATCCCGGAGGTGAAGGGGAAGATCGATGGCGTCTCGCTGCGCGTGCCGACCCCCGATGTGTCGATCGTCGATCTCACCGCGGAAGTCGAGCGTTCGACAACCGTCGAAGCGGTCAACGCCGCATTCAAGAAAGCCGCCGCCGCGGGGCCCCTGAAGGGCATCCTCGACGTGAGCGACGAGCCGCTGGTTTCCGTGGACTACATCGGCAGCCTCTACTCGAGCGTCGTGGACTCCATGTCGACCGCCGTGATCGACGGCTCCCTGGTGCATGTCTCGTCCTGGTATGACAACGAGATGGGGTATTCGGCGCGGTGCGTTGACCTGCTGGCGTACCTCGGAACGCGCCGTTGAAGAAACGCAGCCTGCGGGATCTTCCCCCGCAGGCGCTGGACGGCAAGCGCGCGCTCGTGCGCGTCGACTTCAACGTCCCGCTCAAGAACGGCAAGGTTACCGATGACACGCGCCTGCGTGCGTCGATGCCCACGATTCGCTATCTGCGCGAGAAGGGCGCGCGCGTCGTGCTGCTGTCGCATCTCGGCCGGCCTAAAGGCGGTTCCGATCCACAGTTCTCGCTGAAGCAAATCGTTCCCGATCTCGAGCGGCTACTTGGGGCGCCGGTGGAGTTCATCCCCGACCCGGCGACGGGCATGACCGTGACGCGACGGCTCCCGCGCGGCGGTGTCGCGCTGGTCGAGAACACCCGCTTCTGGCCCGGTGAGGAAAAGAACGACCCGGAGCTGGCCAGGACCTTCGCTGCCCTCGGCGATCTGTATGTGAACGATGCGTTCGGCTCGGCGCATCGCGCGCATTCGTCTACGGAAGCGGTCGCGCATCTGCTCAAGCCCGCCGTCGCCGGCTTCTTGTTGGAAAAGGAGCTCCAGTATCTCGGCAACTTGCTGCGCGATCCGAAGCATCCGTTCGTGGCGGTGCTCGGCGGCGCGAAGATCTCCGGCAAGATCGACGTGATTCGGTCGCTGCTGCCGCGTGTGGACGAACTGCTCATCGGCGGCGCGATGGCGTGCACGTTTTTTAGGGCAATGGGGCTAGAGGTTGGGGGCTCGCTCGTCGAACCGGATCGGATCGAGCTCGCCAAGGAATTACTAGCGACGAGCGGCAAAAAACTGATCCTCCCGCGTGGCGCGGTGATCGCCCCATCGCTCGAGCGGGCGAGTGAGCATCGCTCGGTCTCGATTGATGCGATCCCCAAAGGGTGGGCCGTGTTCGACTTCCGGGCACGCCTGCTCCGCGCCAAGACAGTATTCTGGAACGGGCCGATGGGCGTGTTCGAGACGCCGCCGTTCGATGCCGGGACCCGAGCCATCGCGACGGCGCTCGTGGAGGCAGGCAAGAAGGGTGCGGTGACCGTTGTCGGAGGCGGGGATTCGGTTGCCGCGGTCGCCGGGATGGAGGAACAGCTGACCCATGTCTCCACGGGCGGCGGAGCGTCGCTCGAATTCCTGGAAGGGAAGGAGTTGCCGGGCGTGGCGGCGCTGGAGGACGCGTGAGACCGTTGGTGTTTGCCGCCAACTGGAAGATGCATCTGGGCCCGGCCGAAGCCCGCGATTATCTCGCGACGTTCTTGAAGGCGTATTCTCCCCAGCCCAACCGCCTGGTTTGGTTTTTCCCCCCGGCGGTCTCACTCGAAGCGGTTGCGACTGGACTCGGCAATCGGGCGGATCTGCTGGCCGGCGTACAGGATGTCTACTGGGAGCCCAAAGGTGCGTTCACCGGCGCGACGTCGGCGCCGCTCGCCGCCCAGGCGGGCGCCAAAGCCGCGCTGATCGGGCATTCCGAGCGCCGCCACGTGTTCGGCGAGACGGACGAGCAAACGGGAAAGAAGCTGGCTGCGGTCTTGGAAGCGAAGCTCCATCCCGTGCTGTGTGTGGGCGAGACGCTCGAGCAACGTGACGCCGGCCGGACGCTGGAGGTGGTCACGCGGCAATTGGAGGCCGCATTGTCTGAAGGGGGAGGGGCCCGCGCGGCAACCGCGCGCGTAACCATCGCCTATGAGCCGGTGTGGGCGATTGGCACCGGCCGGAACGCAACGCCTCACGATGCCGCAACGGTGCACGCCGCGATTCGCGCATGGCTGGAGCAACACGGCGCCGCCGAGACGCGAATCCTGTATGGTGGCAGCGTCAATCTGAAGAACGCCGCCGACCTATTGGCCGAGCCCGAATTGGATGGCGTTCTCGTCGGCGGCGCATCGCTCGATCCCAAAGGCTGGGGCGAGCTTGTGCGCACCGCCGTCGCCTAGGTATCTTGCCCCGCGCATGTACGGAATTCTCGTTGCGATCCTGATCCTCGACGCGCTGATCCTCGCGACTGCCGTGCTGTTGCAGGCGGGGCAGGGTGGCGGGCTCGCCACGATGGGTGGCGGCGCCGGCACCGAAACGATCATGGGCGGTCGCCAGGCAACCACGCTACTCACAAAAGTGACATGGTGGACGGCGGGCATCTTCCTGTTTCTCGCGCTGATCCTCACGTTCATGTCGACGTCGGCCAATCAGGTCCGCTCGGTGCTTCAGGATCAGGGACAGACGCCGGCACCGGTCGCGCCCTCAAAGCTGCCCATCGAAACTCAGCCGACGGCGCCTCCTCCCGCTCCGCCGCCGCAGCCCCCGAGCAATCGCAGGCCCTAGCTCCAGACCCGCCTACGTCCTGTTAGAGGACGGCGCCTGGTTCCCCGGAACCGCGCCGCTCCCGTTTGAGCCGGCGTACGCGGAGGTCGTCTTCACCACCAATCTGAGCGGGTACCAGGAGGTCTTCACCGACCCCTCGTACCTCGGCCAGATCGTGGTGATGACGGCGCCGATGATCGGCAACTACGGAATCAACCCGGAAGACGTGGAGTCCGACCGGCCGCGCGTCGCTGGTGTGGTCGTACGCGAGTTGTCAGCCAAGTCATCGAACTGGCGTTCGACCGGAACGCTGCTCGACTGGCTCGCCGGCGCCGCAGTGCCGCTCGTCGCTGATGTCGACACGCGGCAACTGACGCGCTACATCCGCTCACGCGGCGCGATGCGCGGGGTCCTCGCACTCGGCGAGAAACCGACCGAAAACATCAAAGCCGCGCTCGCTGCCTCGCCGTCGATGAACGGACTCGATCTCGCGAGTGTCGCGACCATTTCCGCTGCGTACACCGAAGGGCCGGGTGGCGCGGCGCATCACGTGGTCGCGTTCGACTTCGGAATGAAGCGCAACATTCTGCGGTTGTTCGTGCAGAAGGGTTGCCGCGTCACGGTGGTCCCGGCCGCCACGACTGCCGAACAGGTCCGCGCCCTCAAACCGGACGGCGTGTTTCTGTCGAACGGCCCCGGCGACCCCGCGGCGGTCGGTTACGCGATCGATACAATCCGGAACTTGGCCGACGGGAACGTTCCGATCTTCGGCATCTGTCTCGGGCACCAGCTGCTTGGCCTGGCGATGGGTGGGGAAACAGTAAAGCTTCCGTACGGCCATCGCGGCGGCAACCATCCTGTGCGCGATCTCGCGACGGGACAAGTACTTATAACGTCGCAGAACCACGGATTCGCGGTTCGCGGCGAAACGCCCGGCGTTCCCGGCGCGAAGTCGCTTGAGGTCACGCACCTTAACCTCAACGACGGAACCGTCGAAGGCATCAAGCACCGGGAGTACCCTATTTTTGCCGTCCAGTACCATCCGGAGGCGTCACCGGGCCCCCACGACGCCCAGGGACATTTTCAACAATTCCTACAAGCTCTTGACGCCAAATAAGTAAGCCCGTATGATAGCCCCCGACTTTGACCCGGCAGATGTTCGGGGGGGACCAATGACGAAGGCCGATCTGGTCGAAAAGGTCACCGCGCAAATCGCTCGCACCGCCGGTCCCCTCATTTCAAAAAAGGACTGTGCACGGGTGGTCGACTCCTTTCTCGACGCCGTAAAAGCCGCGCTTGCTGAGCAGCATAACATTGAGGTACGCGGATTTGGGACGTTCAAAATCCGCCAGCGGAAGACGCGGATGGCGCGTAACCCGAGAACCGGTGATCCGGTCGAAGTCGCGGCGCGCCCCGTTCCTGTCTTCAAGCCCAGCAAGGAGTTGCGCGCGATGGTCGCGGACGCGAGCGCGAAGGTTCCCTCCTAAATCGATGCTGTAGGGTAAGTTAAGATTGGGCCCCGGCATCACGCCGGGGCCCAACTTCTTGCCCGGAGTGATGATGCGTCGTTTTCACTGCCTGCTCCTCGTCCCACTGCTCGCGTCGCCACTCTCCGGGCAGGCCGTCCGCTACGAAGTCTCGGTCGTTCAAAGTCAGTTCCACGTCACCGCGGACTTTCCCACGACGGGCAGGGACACGCTATTCGTCTCGTTGCCGGCGTGGAGTCCCGGCAACTACGAGATCCAGAACTACGCGCGCTACGTCCATGGGTTCGGCGCGAAGAACGCGACGGGCCAGGCGCTGCATTGGGATCGCGCCGATAAGGACACCTGGCGAGTCGCCACCGGCAAGGCCGACCACGTTGTCGTGAACTTTGATTACTCGCCCGACACGATCGATCTCTCCGTCGCACGGACCGTGGAAGACTTCGGTGAGTTCCTCGGCACCAACCTGTTCCTGTTCGAAGAAGGGCAGCTCGCGCGACCCGCCGAAGTCCGCTTTCGGCTCCCGGCGGGCTGGCAGGTGACAACGGCGCTCAAGGGTCCGGCGAACGGCGTCTATCGCGCCGCCGATTACCACGAGCTCGCCGACGCGATGACGTTTGTCGGCAAGTACAGCGTCGATTCACTCCAAGCGGACGACAAGTGGATCCGTATCGCCGTCTGGCCGGCGGCCGATTACACGGCCGGCGTCGCGCGCAACCTTCGCAACGGCGTGGCCAAAATGGCGCCGGTGCAAAATCGGATCATGGGGGGCGCAAGCGACGCTCCGTACGACGTCTACACGATCTTCTTCAACGTCATCCACGGCCCTATCGGATTCGGCGGCGGGCTCGAGCACA
>QHTW01000060.1:0-4022 GCA_003220955.1 Gemmatimonadota bacterium
GAAATACTCGCCGCGCGGATTCGACCCCTGCACGCGGACGTAAAATGCGGTGTCGGACAACGGCGCGGCGTCGAAGCTGTAGGTGCCGGTGGTGGCGCTGAGCGGTGCGATCGTGATCCAGCCGAGCTCGTTGAGCGACCAGGCTTCCATGCGCGAGGGGCTCAGCGCGGTGGTGAAATTGCCCGAGCTCATGAGACCCCACTCGCCGATGCCCTCGCTGACGTTGCCTGTGTCGTACAAATCGGGCAGCCCGAACCCATGCCGCGTTTCGTGTGCGACGGTGCCGATCGGCATGATCGGTGCAGGAGCTCGCGCCGCCGACGGCGGGCTGCAGGACATAGTCGCTGATCTTGACCTTCTTACCGGCGTGGAAGGGATCGTCGTCGTTCGTGGTGTACGTCGGCAGGGCAAAACGGTGCGCCCACAGATGGTTTTGCGGCGCACTCGATGGACCGCACTCACCGCCCATCGCCTCGTGCATGAAGAGCACCAAGGGGACGAACCCCGTAGTGTCGACGTATTGCGAGAAGTCAACCGTGGCGTCGAGTTTTGTGAGCGCCTGCGTCAGCGCGGACTGCATCCGGCCGATGGCCGCGGAGCTGAACAAGCCGTTGCAGTTCGACGAGCCGTAGGGATTCGACGACTGGCACAGCGAGCTCGTGCCACCGGTGTAGTAGACCTCGTTGCTGTCGAGTGTCGTATAGCCGTAGGTCGTTCCTTTGATGTCGAACAGGCTGTCCGACATCTGTTTGTAGAACGAGCGGTAGGTGTACGGCCTCCCCGCGGCCGCTCCCGTCGGCGTCGCACCAAACAGCACGGTGTCATAATCAGCAGCCGTGAAGGTCGCCGGTGGAGAGTCTTTGTAGCGGAAGAGAATGGCCGGCACGTTGAGGATGCCGCTGACTACCGTCGCCGACGCTTGGGGACCGACGGCCTGGCTCAGCCGTGGGACTCCCGGGCCGGCGGGGGCCGACGCGTTCAGCTCAGCGAATCGTCCGGCCGCGCGCAACCGGGCGCGGTTCGCGCGGACGGCGCGGGCCTGGATCCGCCAGACACCGTCCTTACGGAAATCGAATCCGGGAATCTCCCAGCGAGGGTGGCGCCGATCCTGCGCGGTTAAGACGGTTGGAAGCAGTGCGCACAACAGGGCTGTCACGCCCAGGTAGCGGACGACGTGTGGCACCACTAAGAACCTCCGGAAGGAACGGCGTGGCCGGGGCTAGGACGAAGTCGCAATCTAGGCTACCACTCCGGGACGAGGAAAGGCTGTGCCAAGTCTCACATGGAGCCTTGCCATTTCGGGACGGCAGGGCTAACCTGTACCACCGCCTACCCATAGAGAACCGAGGCTTCGTGCGCACAGAGACCCTGCAGCATATCGCGCTGTTCGACAAGTGTAAGAACTTCACCCGGGCGCGCGAGGTCCAGGCTGCGGGGCTGTATCCCTATTTCAAACCTATCTCCCGCTCGGAAGACACCGTCGTCGTTATCGAAGGCCAAGAGCGGATCATGATGGGGTCGAACAATTACCTCGGCCTGACCCATCATTCGGAAGTCCTGGCGGCCGCGCGGGCGGCCCTCGAGCGTTATGGCTCGGGGTGCACCGGCAGCCGCTTCCTCAACGGCACCCTCGATCTGCACGAGCAGCTCGAAACCGAGCTCGCGGAGTTCTTCAATAAGGAGTCGTGCCTCGTCTTCTCGACGGGGTACCAGGCCAACCTGGGCGTGATTTCGGGCCTGGTGGGCCGCAGCGACGTCGTCTTCCTGGACAAGCTGGACCACGCGTCGATCGTCGATGGCGCCAAGATGTCGCACGGCGAGACCATGCGCTTCAACCACGGCGACCTGGCCGGCCTCGAGCGCAAGCTGCAGAAGCTGCCCGAGGGCACCGGGACGATGGTCATCGTCGACGGCGTGTATTCCATGGAAGGCGACATCGCCGACGTGCCTGGCCTGCTGCGCGTCTGCCAGAAATACGGCGCCGCGCTCGCGATCGACGATGCACACTCGGTCGGGGTGCTCGGCCCCAACGGCGACGGCACCGCGGCGCATTTCGACCTCGTGGAAGAGGTCGACGTGATCGTCGGCACCTTCTCGAAGTCGCTGGCCTCGATCGGCGGGTTCGCGGCGGGATCGGAAAACGTCATCCACTATCTCCGCCATCACTCGCGACCCTTGATCTTCACCGCCGCGCTGCCGCCCGCCAACACGGCCGGCGTGCTCGCGGCGTTGCACGTGCTGCAGCGCGAGCCGGAGCGGCGCGAGCAGCTGTGGCGCAACACGCGACGCCTGCAGGAGGGCATGCGGGCCCTCGGCTTCGACATCGGCCCCACGGAGACCCCGATTATCCCCGTGTTGATCGGGCCGCTCGAGAAGACGTTCCTCTTCTGGCGGAAGCTGTTCGACGCCGGGGTGTTCACGAACCCGGTCGTCCCGCCCGCGGTGCCGCCGTCGCAGTGCCGCCTGCGCACCAGCCTGATGGCGACGCACACGGCCGATCAGATCGACCTCGCCCTCGAGGTCTTCGGCCGCCTCGGAAAAGAGTTGGGGGTCATCTGACCGCAGTGGAGATCGTGCCCGTCACCAACGGGCGCGGTCTCGATCGTTTCATCGCCTTCCCCTACGACCACTACCGCGACGATCCGCTGTGGGTCCCGCAGCTGCGCCGCGACATTTACACGCTGTTATCCCCGTCTAAAAACCCCTTCTTCCAGCACGCCGAAGCGCAATACTGGATCGCCCGCCAGTCGGACGGTCGGATGGTCGGACGGATTGGGGCAATCAAGAATGACATGCACAATCGCGAGCATCAGGATCGCGTCGGATTCTATGGCTTCTTCGAATCAATCAACGATCAAACCGTAGCGAACGCACTCTGGGATACCGCCGCGGGGTGGCTCAAACAGCGGAGCTTCGACACCATGCGGGGCCCGATGAGCCCGTCGGTCAATGACGAATGCGGCCTGCTGATCGCGAACAACGGGACGCCGCCGTCGCTCATGATGCCGTACAACTTTTCCTACTATCAACAGCTGCACGAACGCTACGGCTTTACCAAAGCCAAGGACCTACTGGCCTACGATGGAGGCGGCGCGGAATCCGCCCCGGAGCGCTTCCTGCGCCTCGGCAGGCGCGCCCTGGAGCGCTCCGGGGTCAAGCTGCGCACACTCGACATGAAGCGCTTCGACGCCGAAGTCGAGCTGATCAAAAAGCTCTACAACAGCGCCTGGGAGAAGAACTGGGGCTTCGTCCCCCTGACCGAGGCGGAGATTGATCACCTCGCGAAACAGCTGAAGCCGATCGTCGTGCCCGATCTCGTGATCTTCGCCGAGCGCGGCAGCGAGGTCGTGGGCTTCGCCGTGAGCCTGCCGGACTTCAATCTGGCGCTGCTGCACAACCGCTCCGGCCGGATGTTCCCCGGCATCCTCAAGGTGCTGTGGCACGCGGCGTGATTCCGGAATTCCGCGGGCGCGGGATCGACGCCACGCTGTACCACCGCGTGTGGGAAAACTCCGTCAAGCACGGCATGCCGAGCGGGGAGGCGGGATGGATTCTCGAAGACAACGCCTTGATGAACAAAGCCGCCACCCAGCTGGGCTTCCGCGTCTCCAAGACCTACCGCGTCTACGATAAGCCGCTGTGAACGTGTTTGTGACCGGAGGCACCGGCTTCGTCGGTGCTCACCTGGTCAAGGCGCTGTGCGCGCGCGGTGACCGGGTCACCGCTCTGGTGCGCCGGCCGGCGCTCGCCCAACGGCTGGGCTGGAATCCCGACGTGCGGTTGGTACAGGGTGACCTCGACAATGAGGCCGCGTTGCGCGAAGGGTGCGCCGGCGCTGACGTCGTCTACCACGTCGCCGGTAAAATCGCGGCGCGCAGTCCTGCGGATTTCATGGCCACGAATCGCGGCGGTACGGCGAACGTGCTCGAGGCTGCGCGCGACGGCGGAGCACGTCGGCTGCTGTTCGTCTCCTCGCTCGCCGTGGCGGGCCCCACGACGCCCGGCCACCCGATCGACGAGAG
>QHTW01000060.1:4038-7444 GCA_003220955.1 Gemmatimonadota bacterium
CTCGCCGCCGAAGTCCTGGTTCACGCCGTGGGGACCTCCCTGCCCTGGACGATCGTGCGGCCGCCCGTCGTGTACGGCGAGTGGGATCGCGGCACCCTCAAGATCTTCCAGCTCGCCCGGCACGGCATCGTCCCGGTATTCGGTGACGGATCACAGGAATTGTCGGTCATTCATGCCGAGGACCTGGCCCGGGCGTTGATCGCGGCCGCCACTTCACCGGCCGCGGCAGGACGCGTTTATTTCGCCGCGCATTCTCAAGTGACGACCAGCCGGATGCTCGTCGTCGCGGCCGCCCGGGCGCTCGGCCGGTCTGCGCCGCGCATCGTGCCGGTACCGCCGCTGATAGCGCGCGGTGTGCTCTGGACCGTCGGCACTCTTGCAAATCTGGCGGGGCGCGCCACCTTGCTGTCGGCCGATAAGAGCAACGAGTACCTCGCCCGGGCCTGGACGTGCCGGAGCGACGCATTGACCCGCGACACGGCGTGGCGGGCGCAGATTGACCTCGAAACCGGGCTCCGCCGGGCCGCGAATTGGTATCGGGAGGTGGGATGGCTCTGAAGCCGTTGTGGCGCGAGTACACTGCGATCGATATCGCAACGGGCGCGTATATCGCGGTCGCCACCGGTGCCGTCCTCAACGCCTTCCGCAGTGAAGGCATCCCCGGATGGCCGTGGCTGCTCAGTGCCCACGCCTTGATCCTCGCGCTGGTGCTCCTGGCGCCGCGCGCACGCAATTCGGGAACCATCGGCCGGTTTTTGGGCGACTGGTACCCGATGCTCCTGCTCCCGGCCCTCTATGGCGAGATCGGGGTCCTCACCCTCAGCGCCGGATTCCAAAACGATCTCATGATCCAGCGGCTGGAAACCTGGGTCTTTGGATCGCAGATCTCGTATCGCTGGATTCGAGAGTCGCCCAACCAGTTCGTGTCGTGGGTGCTGCACGCGTGCTATCTGGCGTACTACCCGATCCTCTACGCATCGCCATTCGGGCTGTGGATGGTGGGACGACGTGACGCCTCCCGTCACACGATCTTTGCCGTGATGGCGACCTTCTATCTCTGTTACGTCGTGTTTCTCTTCTTCCCGGTCGCGGGGCCACGCTACGCGTTCGATGGCGCCCACAATCTCGCCACCGACGTTTGGCCGGCACGGTTTGCCGCGTGGCTGCTGGACCGTGGGGACTCGTGGGGCGCGGCCTTCCCGTCCTCGCACGTGGCCGCATCCGTCGTCGCGACCGGGATGGCGTTGCGGTATTGGCGCCGGCTCGGGTTGCTGCTGTTGCCGTTCACGACGGGGTTGATCCTGGCCGTGGTATACGGACAGTTCCATTACGCCGTGGACGCGTTGGCGGGGTTGATCCTCGCGGCCGTGATGCTCGGCGTCATGCAGACAGCGGAGGCGACCGCGCCTGAGCGCCTGGCGGTCGCCAGCTACGGGGTGGAGCCAGGCAGCAGCGCCTAGTGCCCCATATGCATGTGGGACATCTCCAACGGCATCCCGACCACCGGCTTGCCCACCGGCCCCATGAAGTGCTCGGATCGGTGGCCGGCCACGTCGCGTTGCGATCGGGCATGAACAGGCCGCCCACGACCCCCATCCCGCCGTCCCGAATCGCGTGACCGGTCGGATTCTCGTAGATCACGCGAACGCGATAGCGGTGTGACGGCGTGATCGGCATGCCGAGTCCCTTCAGACTGTAGAGTTTGCCGACCGGCACCGCGCTGGGTTCTCCCGGCCGCGCTGGACCCGGTTCCCCATGCCAGAGTAGCCGGCCAGTCGTCACATCCCAGAACTCGATCGTGCGACCGTAGGCATGCATGTGGCCGCCAATGACGATCAGTTTCCCTTCGACCGCGGGACTTCCCTCATAGGAGCGTTCGCTGCGACCGGGCGGCAGGTCAAACGATTTGTCGCCAACCGGAAACGCGACGTCGAGCTGCCATGGTAGAACTGAGAAGAACGGCCAGGGCCGACGATCGGGTATGTAGCTGAGGACGAGGCGCACCCGCACGCCACGATGTCCGACATTCGTCGGATTGTGCACCATCGCATTCGCGAGAATGCGTTGGCCCGCGTGGACGCGCGCACCGAACAGCAACCAGGGAAACCGGATCTCGCCCGTCTCCATACCGGAGGCGAGAATCCGCCGCGCGATCGGCAGGAACAGCTCGCGCTCGTTCGGATCCATGACGTTCATGTGATGGAGCAGGCTCGCCGGCAGCTGGTGGCCGTCCGCGTCGACGAGCTCGGCGTGCAGAGCGTAAATCGATCCAGTCACCGGGAACTCGCCGACGGACGCCGGCTCATCCACGACAGTCCCCGCGGGCAGATCCACGGGCGGCAGCTCGAGGACTAATTGACCCCGTTTCGGGCCTGGTGAAATGGTGGCGCGCTCGAGCGCGCTCCAATCGCCAGATGCGGCCGGATAATGGTTAGGGATCGCGCCGGCCGCGGAGCCGGCAACGATCACACGCAGTGCGGCCAGGACCACGAGCAACCGTGGGGGCATCGGGCGTCTCCTACCGAACCAAGTGTTCCGTTACAGCAGCGAGTCTGGAAAAGGGGACGCCGTCGAGAGCAACGCCGGATGGGACGGCGACGTCGAGGCGTTCCAATATCGTCGGCATCAGATCTACCGTGCGAAGAGCCGTTTCGGGAAGAGCCACGCTGGCAGCGATCGGGACCTCCATGTGCTCCACAATGAGACTGCCATGACCGGCCCGATGCTCCGGGATTTCCCAGGGGCCCCGGAAATCGGCTCCTGGCGCGGCCGCCAGCGCCAGATCGCCGGCACGGGGGCTCCGAAACAGCTGGAGTAGCTGGCGGGGTGCGTCGGGCACGTCCGTTTCCCTCGTTCGTGACAGGAGGTCTCGATCATCGAGCTCTAGGGGCCCACCGAGGCCGAGGGGATCTCCACTCTCGGGCTCGTAGCGAACCAATCCCGCTGATTCCATTAACCGTGCGCGGGCGTTTTGGGTTCGAACGACGATCCCACCCGCCGAATCGGCCCGGCACGCCGCGAGCCGCACCGCCGGCAAGGCGAGGAGACGCTCGAGGATCGTCTCGGGAATCTCGGATTCGGTGAGGGCGCGCTCCCGCCCGGACCGGGGGTCGAAATAGAGCTGCACGCTCGCGTTCCCGGAGACCATCGTGGCGACGCGGGCACCCCGGCGCCACACCTGCACCGGATGACGCAGTGTCGGCACGCCATCGCGCTCCAGGAGTACGGCGGGGTCGGTGTGCTCCCGCATGACTGTCATCCCGTGATCGGAAACGACAAAGAAAGCGGGCAGCTCCCTGCCCTGTTTCCGGACGCGAGCTACGAAGGCGCCGATGGCGCGGTCCACGAGCCGGTAGCTCTCGAGCACGGCTGGGTGCAGCGGATCCTTGAGATGGGAGATGCCATC
>QHTW01000061.1:0-499 GCA_003220955.1 Gemmatimonadota bacterium
CGCCCACGCGCGGTCCTCCCCGACGCCATAGCTCCACAACTTCATTCCGGGTGCCAGCGAGGCATCGGCAACGTGATAGAGTCCGGACCCCAGGGAGGGTGTAAAGGCACCAAATGCGTTTACGTCCTTTGTCTTCCAGAAAAAGCCCGTCATCTCCTCAATATCGGATTCGCACCTCGGACCGGAACGCCGCCAGTCGATGACGCGCAGCGAGGACGAATGGCTCAACACCTCGCCGTCAGGAAAACAAAACTCCGTGTCCGGCGCCGACGGCAACGCGGCATTGGACCACGACATCCAGGGGTAGGCCGATGGTCCAGGATTGTGAAACACGGCGCGCTGTGTGAGAAAATCGTCACCGGGGCCGAGGGAGTATTCGACCGACCACTGCATGCCAAAGTGCAGCTCCCGCTCCCCGCAGGTCACATAGACGCGTGATGTCGTACGATCGATCCGGGAGAGTACGGGCTCGTTCTGCGTGGGAGAATGAGAAATCGGA
>QHTW01000061.1:562-3845 GCA_003220955.1 Gemmatimonadota bacterium
GCGTACAGCACCTCTTTGCCTGAGCCCTTATGAATGAGGGATGTGACCCTACCGCCGAGATCAGGGCAGATGACTACTCGGAGTCGATCATTCTCCAACGCGATGAACCGGTACTGCTTCCGTACCGGTCGCGGCGAGGTTTCTACGTAGCTGACGTAGGGATAGACACCATCGGGATCGAATGCCGTCGGGACCGGACCAGCCGGCGTGAGTTTATGCGTGAGGACGTCACCCTGAAACTCAGTACAGATTACGGCGTTATCGCCCAAGTCGGTCGCTCAACGCCTCCAGCATGCGCAGGCCTTTGTGGACGGCTTCCGTGATCCTCGACTGATCATAATTCCGTTTGCTGTAATCCGGATCGCCGACAAAGGTACGCAACAGAGCGTCCAGATCTCGCAGCTGGCGTCCCGACGCCCGAGCCTTCAGGATCTTGATCTTCTCATAGTCCACGATCCCTTCGCGCAGCTTCTCAAAGCGCACGCTGCTGCCCGCGCCCGGATAGACGAGAAACTCGTCTCCCGCGGGCCACAACGCGTGGCGGGCGTCACGCACCGGATCGGCCGGCCAGGCATCGTAGGCCCAGCGTAAGAAACCATCATATCCGTACGCCGCCGCATACCAACCGATGTACCGGCCTTCAATCGGCGGCGAAAACACGAAGGTGTTGGGCTTTTGCGGTGTGCAGCACACGTAGTAGGTGGTTGTGGACCCTCGCGCGGAACGCGCCCTAAGCTCCTGCTGGCTCGGCTCACTGGTGATGATGGGAGAGTAATCGTCGAGCAGCGAGTCCAACTCCGTATGCCAGTTGCCGGCGTAGGTGATCTTCCATTTGGGAGAATGCGCCCTGATCACGCGGATCGCGGCGAGGGTGAGCGGCATTTCATTTTCGTTGATGCCGAGATAGGTGCGATCGAACCAGCCGCGCTGCTCCAGGTGGGCCTTGAGATCGTCGAGAAACACGCGCCACACCGACGCGAATGTCGCGGAGTCGGGCGCCCATGTCTCGGAGACGTAGTTTCCGGAGCGTTCGTCGAGGTAGCGGAAGCGGTTCCCCCAGGGCAGCGGCGTATAGATCGTGATCGCTTTCGTCACGCCGACGGCGGTGGCCAGCTCAACGTACTGATCGAAGATGTTGTAATCGAATTTCCAAGTCCCATCAGCCCCCTTGGTCCATTCGATCATTGCCCCTTCGATCATGTAGGAATTGTCCGACCAGGGGGAATGAACGGCGTAGGTCGTGATGTACTTCCCGCCGGCATCCGCGTACAACTTGAGATGCCGCCGCAATAGTGCTTTGTGTTCTTCCGACCAGGGTTCGACGTGATAGTACCAGGCCACTACCCAGGGATTCTGCCATAAGTCCAATCTGAACTTCCAATCACCAGGAGGCGGCAAGGTTTGGTCTTGGACCGTGATTGCTACCCGCAGTGTCGCACGGCCTTTTTCAGAACTGACGTCCACTGTTCCCCGGTACACGCCGGGTGACGTGCCCGCGGGAATGTCCAGCGACAGCCAGATCGGCCTGACGCTGTGCGCTGGCAGATCGAACCGTTGGAACGGCTCCAGCCGGTCCGGCATGAGATAGGGCGGGTTCGAATCCGTCGCGCCACAGCTGACCTCGTTAGCGCCGTAGGGGTAGTTCGAGACGACATAACGGACCAGATAGACCTGCGCGTTGCGGCTCGCGAGCGTGGCGCCGTTCGCGTTGACGAGATCGCTTACGGCGACGCGTATCTGGTTCACGGTATCCGGTGACCAAACCACCAGCTCCGCATTCAACCGTTCGCCTTTCCAGCCGGTGGCTTCCCACATCTGGGATTGCTGCGGCAGGTCCGGCACCTCGCTGCGGAAGTATGCCTGGTCGGTGGAAGCGAACGAGACGTTGAGCGCCTTCGGTTGGAGCGCCCACCTTTGTGGATTGCTCGGCGCGTCGAACGTGTATTCCGGTTGAAAGTGGAACGGCGGAACACGGACTTTGGCAGGATCAAGGCGTGCGCGCTGGATTCCGTCCTGGCCCTGCACCTGGGCGGTGACCAAACACGAGAGGCAACAGGCCGTCAGGATGCGGCGCATCACCAGCCCGGGTTCTGAGTGAGCGTGCCGTGCGACAATTGAATCTGCTGCAACGGAATCGGATCGAGATAATGCTTCGGGACGACGAATTGGCGTGAGGCCGCCGCCTCCGCGACTATGAAGCCGTTGGCATCGACCTGGATATCCGAACCAATCTGCAAGCCGGGATAGCGGGTTTGATATTCCGTGCCGACGAATTTGACGCCCCTGAGGGCCTGCGGCATCTCGGTTTCCGCCGTCTTCCAGCGCCGCAGGTCGTCACGCCGGTATCCCTCGAAGGCCAATTCCACGGTCCGTTCTCTCCGGATCTCCGTCAACATGTCCAACCCGTTGGCGGATACAAAGCCGTTGGTCAACGACGGCATGCCCGCCCGGGCACGCAGCAGATTGATCGTCCGGTTCAGGTCGGCGTCAGAGATCACACCGTCGCGCTCAAAGAGGGCCTCGGCGAGAATCAACAACACCTCGCCGTAGCGAAATTCCTTGAAGTCATACTCGCCGGCAAACTGCGTCGCCTCGACCGTTTCGTCCAAGAATTTGCGCAGCATGTAGCCGGTGCGGGTCGCGTTACTGCCGGAGAAACCCGGAAAAACCGGCTGGCACCCGCTCTCCTGGAACACATCGCTGCCCGGGACGACAAACGTCATCGCCATTCTGGGGTCGCGGTTCTGGAATTCACTCTTTAGCGAATCGTATCCCTTGAACAGCGGCGAGCTGGTGATGGGCAAGCCGTCCGTGGCCAGATACATGTCCGCCAGCTTCTTCGTGGGGATCATGTAATTGAACCACAGCTCCCGAGTCCAATTGTGCGTGGCGCGGCCGGCGTAATAGCGCCGCGCCAAAATCACCTCCGGGCTGTCATCCCCTTGCAGGATGAACAAGTACTTGTAGCTCTGCGCGCCCTGGCCGGCATACAGTTGATACTCACCCGATGCGACGAGTTGGTCCGCGGCAGTGATCGCGGCCGTGAGCATCGCGGTGGGGCTCCCTTCCGCGTGGTACTTGAGCCACGTGGCCTGGTACAGCGCCGCCCGGGCCTTCAGCGCGAGTGCCGCGCCTTGGGTCACCCGGCCCATCTCGTCGGCGCCGAGCTGACTCTGCTTGAGGAGCTTCGGCACGGCGTTGTCCAAGTCAGCGAGGATGAAATCGATGATTTGTTGTTGGGTGGATCGCGCCGTGTAGACCTCTGGCGAGGTCACGTCGAGCA
>QHTW01000010.1 GCA_003220955.1 Gemmatimonadota bacterium
GCGCGGACGAAATGATGCAGATGCTCGATCTCGCCCATGAGTTCGGGTTCAAGATCCGCTCGTTCCACCACGCGGTGGAGGCGTACAAGATCGCCGACGTGCTGGCGCGCGAGGGCACGGCGGTGTCGATCTGGTCGGACTGGTGGGGTTTCAAAGAAGAGGCGATGGACGGGATCTACGAGAACGCCGCGCTGGTGCAGCAGGCGGGTGGGCGCGTGGTGATCCACTCCGATGACGCATCCGGCATTCAACGGCTCAATCAGGAGGCGGCAAAGGCGATGTATCACGGCCGGCGCGCCGGAATTCCCATCACGCGGGACCAGGCGGTGCGCTGGTTCACCGCCAACCCGGCCTGGGTGCTCGGCCTCGACTCGATCGTCGGGTCGCTCGAGCCCGGCAAGATGGCCGATGTCGTGCTCTGGTCGGCCGATCCGCTTTCCGTCTATGCCCGCGCGATTCAGGTCTACAACGACGGCTGGCTCGTCTACGACCGCAACGATCCGGCGCATCAACCAAGAACCGACTTCACGCTGGGGCAGCCATGATCGCCTTCCTGCTTGCCCAGACGATCGCGATCACCGGGGGCACGGTGTATCCGGTTTCGGGTCCGAAGATCGAAAACGCCACGGTGCTGATCCGTGATGGCCGGATTGCCGCCGTCGGAGCGACCGTGGCCGTGCCGGCAGGTGCGACGCGCATCGATGCATCCGGCAAGTGGGTAACACCCGGCTTCATCGATGGCGCGGGTCAGATGGGATTGCGGGAGATTGGCGCGGTCGACAATACGAGTGAGTACACCTTCCGGGGCAACGACGTCGCGGCTGCCTTCAACGTGCTCGAAGGCGTCAATCCGGCGTCCGCGCTCATCGCCGTGAACCGGATGGAAGGGATCACCACCACCCTCGCGGTGCCCAACGGCAATCTGATCTGGGGCCAGGCGGTGTTGATCGACCTCGATGGCGCGACGATCGAGGCGATGCGGGTGAAGTCGCCCACCGCGATGGTCGCCGATTTGAGCGAGGGGTCGAAGGCCGCGGGCGGCGGCTCGCGCGCGGGCGTGGCGCAACGGCTGCGCCGCGTGCTCGAGGACGCGCGCGAGTATGCGACGCGGCGTGCCGATTATCGCCGCGCGCAGATCCAGCCGCTCAGCGCGAGCGCCGCCGACCTCGAGGCGCTGCAGCCCGTGTTGCGGGGTGAGCTCCCGCTGCTCGTGGTGGCGAACCGCCGCAGCGATATCGAGACCGCGCTGCGCATCGCGAAGGAGTACAAGCTGCGGCTGATTCTCGCGGGGGTGGCCGAGGGGTGGATGATCGCGAGCGAGATCGCGGCGGCGGGGGTTCCAGTGCTCGTCGAGCCCCTCGACAACATTCCGAGCTACGACGCGCTCGGCATTCGCTACGAGAACGCTCCGTTGCTCGCGAAGGGCGGCGTGAAGGTTGCGCTGATGGAGACAGCGACCGAGAATACCAGGGATCTGCGGCAGCAGGCCGGAAATGCGGTCGCAAGCGGGATGCCATGGGAACAGGCGTTGCGTGCCGTGACGCTGACGCCCGCCGAGATCTTTGGCGTGGCGGATCGTTATGGTTCGCTGGACAATGGGAAAGTTGCCAACGTGGTGGTTTGGACTGGGGACCCGTTTGACTTCGCCACTGGAGTGGAGCACGTCTACATCCGTGGGCAAGAGATCCCGCTGAGGAGCCGGCAGACGGAGCTGCTCGAGAGGTACAAGAGTCTGCCCCCTAAATACTAGGGCGGCAATGGCGGCAGGGGCGGCAGGGTTGTTGTAGGGGCGCAGCATGCTGCGCCCCTACTGTTTACCCGTGCACCGAAATCAAAAGGGCGGCGATTTTGCTTTCGCCGCCCTTCGCCGCCGCTTCACCTTGCCGCCCTTAGTTTTTCGCCGCCGCCTTTGCGACCGCCGCCTTCATGGCCGCCGGATACACGCTTACCTGCATTCTCTTCTTGTTCTTATGCTCGAATTTCACTTGCCCATCGATAACCGTGAACAGGGAGTCGTCTGATGCCCGCCGCACGTTTCGGCCCGGATGGAACTTCGTCCCGCGCTGGCGCAGGATGATGCTGCCCGCGGTCACGAATTCCCCGCCGAACCGCTTCACGCCGAGGTACTTCGGATTGGAATCGCGCCCGTTGCGCGAGGAGCCGACACCCTTCTTATGAGCCATGCGATCCTCAGCCGACCTTCACGTCGGCGATCTTGATTTCAGTGAAATCCTGGCGATGCCCGGCGTGCCGGCGGTAACCAGTGCGGCGCGCAAACCGGAAGATGCGGATCTTCTTGTCCTTGCCGTGCCGCACGACCTCGGCCGTGACCTTTGCACCTTTGATGTGTGGCTTGCCGCTCTGCACTTCCTTGCCGTCGCTCGCGACCAACACGTGATCGAACGAGACTTCGTCCCCCGGCTTGGCATCGAGCAGCGGGACCTTGATCGTGACTCCCGGCTCGGCTCGGAACTGGCGGCCCCCGGTCGTGAAAATCGCGTATGACATAGGGGCCGGAACCTAAACAGGGACAATCGGTTGGTCAAGGTCGGGCGGATGTAGGGGCGCAGCATGCTGCGCCCCTACCATCACGCGACGGCGTATTGCTCGGTCACGTCGCGACCCGCCGGCCGGGCCATCATTCTGAATTCGTCCAACCGCATCATCGGATCGTCGCGCACCTCGAGCTCGAGCCCCGTCTGCTTCTCGAGTTGCCGCAGGAAGTTAGGCTCCTGCTCCACAAGGTAGAGCGCGACCTCCGGGTGCAGGCGGACTGACAGCTGCCGTTCCTTGTGATCCGCGCCCGCGCGCTTGAGGGAGCGCTCCATCCGTCGCACCACGACCTCCGGCCGGAACACGCGACCCGTGCCGCTGCACGTCGGGCATTCGATCGTCATCGACTGCCACAACGAGGGACGGACGCGCTGGCGGGTCATCTCGACCAACCCCAGCTCCGACACCGCAAACGCCCGCGTGCGCGCGCGGTCGCGGCCCAGATTGGTGCGCAGTTCCTGGAGGACCTTGTCGCGGTTGGAGCGCGTTTCCATGTCGATGAAATCCACGACGATGATCCCGCCGATATCGCGCAGCCGGAGCTGGCGCGCCACTTCCCGCGCCGCCTCGAGGTTCGTGCGTAGGATCGTGCTCTCGGGGTCCCGCTTGCCCGTGTAGCGCCCCGTGTTGACGTCGATCGAGATCAGCGCCTCGGTCGGCTGGATGATCAAATACCCGCCCGTCGGCAGGTCGACGCGCTGCTTGAAGAGGTTGCGGATCTCCGCCTCCACATCGTATTCGTCGAAGAGCGGAGTCTCGGCGGTGTACAGCTTGACCCGGGGCAACAGTTCGGGGTCGATCTGCTTTAAGTACTGCTCGACTTCGTTGTACAGGAGCTTGGAGTCGACAAGGAGCAGGTCGACATTGTCCGACAGCAGGTCGCGCACGATGCCGCGCGTCAGGCTCGTCTCGCGCTGCACCAGCGCGGGTGCACGGCCCGACGACGCTTTCCGCTGAATCTTTTTCCAGATGCCGAGGAGATGGTCGATCTCGCGCTTGCAGCTCGCTTCCGTCAGGTCGTCGGCGACGGTGCGAATGATCCAGCCGCCCGAATCCGCGGGGACGAGCTTCGTGACCATCTCGCGCAGTTTGGCGCGCTGGTCGCGCGCTTCGATCTTGCGTGAGACGCCCACCTTGGAGGCGAACGGCATGTAGACGAGGAACCGGCCGGCGAGCGAGACCTGCGCGGTGACGCGCGGTCCCTTGGTACCGATGGCTTCTTTGATGACCTGGACGAGCTTGGTCTGACCGCGCTTCAGCTCGTCGGCGATGTTGGGCGCGGGGCGCCGGCGGGAACGATCTCGTGGAGGCCCGCGCCGCTTGGCTGTTGCCTGGCCGCCACCGTTTCCCCCTCCCCCTCCGTTCCCGTTCCCGTTCTCTTCGTCCGCGTCGTCGGGCTCACGGTCTTCGGGGTCTTCGTCCTCGTCGGCTTCGATTAAATCGGAGGCGTGGAGAAAGGCGCTCTTTTCGGCGCCGATGTCGACGAAGGCCGCCTGGATGCCGGGCAGAACCGCCTCGACCTTGCCGACATAGATGTCGCCAACCGAACGGTGGGAGTCGGGACGATCGACCAGGAGCTCAACAAGGCGGTCGTCCTCGAGAATGGCCACGCGGGTCTCCCGCGGGTTTCCAGAAATCAATATTTCGCGCTTCAAAGCAGTTACCCTCGCGTCCCGGCGGGAAGCAGCCGCCCCCCGGGAGCCTGTGGTTTTCCCAGCAATAATCCAACTCGCCGGGCACGCCCAGCAGCGGCGGCGGCACCGGCAGGGAGATCAATCGATTGGAAAGGCGGCTGAGAGACGCCAGAGACCAATGCATGAGGTAAACCTAAGACGAGCGGGAGTTTAGGTCAATCTATCAAACCGCCCAGGAGCTGCCGGGCAATCACGACGCGTTGAATTTCGCTCGTTCCCTCGCCGATTTCACAAATCTTGGCGTCGCGCATCATGCGTTCGACCGGATACTCGGTCGTGTATCCGTACCCGCCGTGGAGCTGGACGGCTTTGGTCGTGGCACGCATGGAGAGCTCGGAGGCGTACAACTTGGCCATTGCCGCCTCGCGCTTGAACGGATGGCCATGCTGCTTGAGCCAGGCGGCGTGGTAGACGAGTTGTTTCGCGGCTTCGATTTCGGTGGCCATGTCGGCGAGGGCGAAATGCACGCCCTGGAAACTCGCAATCGGTCGGCCGAATTGTTTGCGGGTGGACGTATACGTCAGGCACTCCTCCAATGCTCCCTCGGCGAGTCCCAGGGCCAAGGCCGCGATGCCAATGCGACCGCCATCGAGGGTGTGGAGGAACTGGCGAAACCCGTTGTTCACCGGCCCCAACACATTCTCCTTCGGCACAACCGCGTCCTGGAAGATCAGCTCACGCGTATCTGAGGCGCGCCAGCCGAGCTTGTCTTCTTTTTTCCCGGAGAGGACGCCGCGGTTCTTCGGCAGCTCCGGGAGGGGCGCATGACCGATCCCGACGCGTTTCGTCTCGTCGAGATCGCAGGTGTCCTTGGTGACGATGAAGGCTGTGATGCCGTGGGTGCGTTTGGCGTTCGGATCGGTGCGGGCAGTGACGCAGAAGATCTCGCCCACACCTGCGTGCGTGATGAAAATCTTCGAGCCGTTCAGGACGTAATGGTCGCCGCGATCGACGGCGCTGGTCTTGGTGCCGCCCGCGTCCGAACCCGCTCCCGGCTCCGTCAGCCCGAAGCCGCCAAGAACCTTCCCCGTCGCGAGCAGGGGCGCGAAACGCTGCCTCTGCTCGTCGGTGCCGAAATCCATGATCGGCGAAGTGCCGAGTGTGGTATGTGCGCTGACCGTGATAGCGTGACTCGCATCGACTTTCGCGAGCTCGTGGATCACGGTGATGTACGACAGGTAATCCATCCCCGAGCCACCAAGCTCCTCCGGCCACGGAATGCCGAATAGGCCGAGCTCCGCCATCTGCTTCACGTTGTCCCAGGGGAAGCGGCTCTCGAGGTCGTACTGGCGGGCCGTGGGTTTGACGACGTTCTTGGCGAAGTCTCTCACCATCTCGCGAACCTGGAGATGGTGGTCGGAGAAGTAGAGGCTATCGTGCATACCGAAATATCATCAGGGCTCCCCGAAGTACTCCAGTATCATCGCCCGGTGGTTTGTCCGAGATTCGACATAGCGTCGCATGGCGGGACCGATGTTGCCCCAGGCAAGGTCTTCCGGCCGCCACAGCACGAGGCATTCCGACGCCTTGCCGTCCCTGCCGCCCCTGCCCGCCTCCTGATAGTAGGCCTCGATGGTCGGCGGCGGCCCCCAATGCAGCACCTGGCGGACGTCCGGCTTGTCGATCCCCATGCCGAAAGCGCTCGTGGCGACGATCACGTGGACCTGATCGGCGAGGAAAGCCCGCAGCACGCGCTGGCGAGTGTTCGCGCTCAACCCGGCGTGATAGGGCGCAGCCCGCACGCTGGTCCGGAGCAGCGCGCGCGTGACCAGCTCCGTGAGACGCCGCGTCGGCGTGTAGATCAGCGCGGCACCTGGCGCATCACGCACCCGCGCGCGAATCGTAGCGAAGCGCTCGCGATCGTCGCGCACGCGGCGGACTCCAAAGACGAGATTGGGGCGATCGAACGACGTGACCACGACCTCCGCGTCGGGCATCCGCAACACGTGGAGCATGTCTGCTCGGGCAGCGGGGGTGGCGCTGCCCGTGAGCGCGATCGTCGGCGGCCAGCCGAGCAGCGACCGGAACACGCCAAGCCGTCGATACACCGGCCGGAATTCGTTGCCCCACTCGGTGATGCAATGCGCTTCGTCGATGGCCAGCAGCTTCACGCGGGTCCCGCCGCCGGTAAGCCGGCGCGTCAGGGATCCCAGCCGCTCCGGCGCGCAGTAGAGCAGCGCGAGCCGGCCGCTCGTCGCGGCGTCGAGCACGAGACGGCGCTGTTGGGCATCGAGCTGGCTGTTCACATATGCCGCCGCGATCCCGCGGCGCCGCAGCGCGACCACCTGATCCTGCATCAGGGAAATGAGCGGCGAGATCACGAGCGTGAGTCCCGCGCCGAGCAGCGCGGGCACTTGATAGCAGAGCGATTTGCCGGCACCGGTGGGCAGCACGGCGAGGACACTCCGACCCGCGAGGAGCGGGCCGAGCACTTTGAGCTGGTGTACCCGGAAACGGGTGTGACCGAACCGTTCGCTGAGGATTGCGCGCGCGGCGTCGAGGCCCACGGTGCCGGTCGGCATGTCGCACGAAACAGCGTTGCCGGCTGTGGCCCCCTACCCCCAAAACGCGGCTCGGGGCACGTTTACGCGTCATGACGCCTTTGCTCATGACCCTCATGCTCGCTCAGACGCTCACCTATCCGCCGACGCACAAGAGTGACGTGGTCGATGATTACCACGGCACCAGAGTTGCCGACCCCTATCGCTGGCTCGAGGATGTGGACTCGCCCGAGACGCGCGCCTGGGTGGAGGCACAGAATCGCATCACGTTCGCATACCTTGAGTAGATCCCGGAACGCGAGCGGATCCGGCGCCGTCTCACCGAGCTGTGGGACTATCCGAAATACGGCGCGCCGTTCAAGAAGGGTGGCCGCTACTTCTTCTTCAAGAACTCGGGACTGCAGAACCAGTCGGTGCTGTATTCGCAAAGCTCCCTGACGGCGCAGCCCGCGGTCCTGCTCGATCCCAACACCCTCTCGCCCGACGGCACGGTCGCGCTCTCGATCCTCGCGTTCACCGAAGACGGGCGCACGCTGGTCTACGGCACGTCGGGCAGCGGATCGGACTGGCAGGAATTTCGGGTCCGGGATGTATCGACGAAGCAGGACCGCAGCGATCATCTCAAGTGGATCAAGTTCTCGAGCGCGGCGTGGACGCATGACGGCGCCGGGTTTTTCTACAGCCGCTATCCCGAGCCGGCGGCCGGCGCCGATCCGCTGCTCCAGGTCAACCACGACCAGAAAGTCTATTACCACAAGCTCGGCACCGATCAGACGGCCGACCGGCTGATCTACGAACGGCCCGATCATCCCGACTGGGGCTTTTCCGTGGAAGTCAGCGCCGACGGACGCTACGCCGTCTACACCGTCTGGCTCGGGACCGACCGCCGCAATCGCATCTACTATCAGGACCTCGGCGATCCGCAACATCCGCGACTCGAGGCGGCGGTGGTCCGGCTGCTCGACGATTTCGATGCCTCGTACGGATTCGTGGGAAACACTGGCTCGGTCTTTTACTTTCAGACCGACAACAGAGCCCCGCGCAGCCGTATCATCGCCGTCGACGTGCGCCGCCCCGAAGCGAGTCAGTGGAGAGAGCTCGTCCCACAGGCTCCGGATGTGATCGAGGGTTCGCAGATCGTCCACAACACGTTTGTCATTCGTTACCTCCACGACGCCTCCTCGCAGCTGCGTACCTACGCGCTGGATGGCAAGCCGCTCGGCGAGGTTCCGCTCCCCACGCTCGGCTCGATCGTGCAGGTGACCGGCGAGCCGCGCGACACGGAGATGTTCTACGCGTTCACGTCGTTCCTCTATCCGACGACGGTCTTTCGCCACGACTTCACGACTGGCACGTCGAGCGTGTTCAAGGCGCCGGAGATCTCGGTCGATCCGTCGAAGTACGAAACCGTCCAGGTGTTCTACACGAGCCAGGACGGCACTCGCGCGCCGATGTTCTTGACGTACAAGGACGGATTGCGAAAGGATGGCGCGAACCCAACGTACCTCTACGGCTATGGCGGCTTCAACGTCAACATGACGCCGGGATTCTCCATTGGCGTGCTGGCGTGGCTGGAGATGGGCGGCGTATTCGCACAGGCCGTGCTGCGGGGCGGATCGGAATATGGAGAGGAATGGCATCAAGCCGGCATGCTCGACCGCAAGCAGAACGTGTTCGACGACTTCATCGCCGCGGCCGAGTATCTGATCGCAGAGCGCTACACCTCACCGCCGAAGCTGGCGATCGGCGGCGGCTCGAACGGCGGGTTGCTGGTCGGCGCCGTGCTCAATCAGCGGCCCGAGCTGTTCGGTGCAGCGCTGCCGGCGGTCGGCGTGATGGACATGCTGCGCTTCCACAAATTCACGATCGGCTGGGCCTGGGTCACGGAGTACGGTTCAGCCGACAGCGTGGGGCATTTTCCATTTCTGTATCGCTATTCGCCGATCCATAATATCAAGCCCGGGGCGCACTATCCGCCGACGTTGATCACGACCGCCGATCACGATGACCGGGTCGTGCCCGGCCATTCGTTCAAGTACGCGGCGACGCTGCAGGCCGCGCAGGGCGGGGCCGAGCCGGTGCTCATTCGGATCGAGACGAAGGCTGGTCACGGCGCTGGAAAGCCGACTGCGAAGGTCATCGAGGAGCAGACCGACCGCTGGGCGTTCCTCGTTCACAACTTGCATATGCACTTACCCGCTGAAGCGCCGACGCCCGCGCGGCCCTAGGAGACCACCGCCATGCCCAAAGTGACGTGTTCGTTGTGCGACAGCGTGGTCGAAGGTCGCACGCTCGCCTCTCCCCAGAAACTGGAAAACCGGATCATCGATCTGATCAAGAAAGACCGCCCCGAATGGGAAGGAAAGCGCGGCATCTGCGCGAACTGTCTGGAGCAGTACCGCGCCAAGAAGTTCATCGGGTATCTCGAGGCGGAGTATCAGAAGCTGTCGGAGCTCGAGCACGCGGTGGTGTCGAAGGTCACGCGCCGGGGTCGGGTGAGCAAGCTCGTGCATCAGGATATGGACACACAGATGACGTTCGGCGAGCACGTGGCCGATCGGGTGGCGCAGTTTGGCGGGAGCTGGCGATTCATCACCCTGTTCGGAGGGATTCTCGTCGTCTGGATGGGGGTCAACGTTTGGGTGCTCGCCAGCCATCCGTTCGACCCGTATCCCTCATTCTTTTGAATCTCGTGTTGTCCACGCTCGCGGCGCTCCAGGCGCCGGTGATCATGATGAGCCAGAACCGGCAGGCGCACAAAGACCGCATGCAGGCGAATCAGGACTACGAGATCAACTTGATGGCGGAGATCGAAATTCGGGACCTACACGATAAGCTGGATTCGTTGCGATTCAAGCAGTGGCACGAGCTCTGGCACATTCAGAAGCGTCAAATCGAGCTGCTGGAGCATTTGTGCGAACGACAGGCGAATCCCGAGGCAAAGAAGCCGGTGCCGACGCCCTACGTCCCGCCGGAACTCTAGCTCGCGTCTTTCCAGTCGATCGGGTACGTCCTGCCGCATTCGTGACACTTCGCTTCCTTCTTCCCTTCAGGGACCACCGTGCGCGAATGGCATCCGGGACAGACGAGGTGGGGCTCGCGCACCACGCTCCAGCCGTTGGGCCGCTCGTTCCGAATCTCGAGATCGCCTTTCGGAATCCGAACCTCCACGTGGTGCACATCGAGGATCACATAGTCCTTCGGCGGACTCTCGACGACGCGATACCACGCGCCACGGCGGAGGCCCTGGCCTTCGGCGCGATTCCCGCGACTCCGTGCCCACCCGATGTCAGCCATGCGTCCCTCGTACGAGCACCAGAATGGCGGCCTGCGGCACGACAAGATACGTCTTCCCCTCGAACGTGATTTCGACCGCCGCCTTGCGGAAGAACAGCGCGTAGTCGCCGACCTCGGCCTGCATCGGCAGGTACTTCACCTCGGCGCCGCCGGCGTGTGTTTTCCACGGCTCGTCGTCCATGCTCGCGGGCTCGGCCATCGGGGTGCCAGGGCCGGTGGCGACGATCCGCCCGCCCTGCACCTGCCGGCCTTCGATGGCGGACGGCGGTA
>QHTW01000062.1 GCA_003220955.1 Gemmatimonadota bacterium
CTAGACTTGCGCCGTCCCTTCCGGGTATGGCTTCGGCCGCTTGGAGTAACAGTTGGAGTAATTTCCCTTAGGCCGTCGCTGAAGAGCTTCGGAGCTCGTAGCATGACCCCTTGCAGCGTAGCCGCGTCCGACTGCTGATAACATTCCAGCAACGTACGCGGCTCCTTCCACCCGCCCGCAACAGCCACGTCCCGGAGCGGTAGATGCTTCCGCTCCGTGGCGAACTTCCGACGGTACGGATGCCACAAACCACCGTTCAATGGCTTGAGTCCCGCTCGCTGATACGCCGCCCGCAGGCGCCTACTCATGAACCAGCGATCCACCGGGTGCGTCGGCTGGGTGTCTGCCGGAAACAGGAACGCCACTTCGCCGGGCAAGGACCGTACGTGCCTCCGCACGAGGCGTGCCGTGTTCTTTGTTAACGGGACCCAGTGGTCGCAGCCGTTCTTCTGATGCTCCCCCCTGAACTGCACCCATCCGTACGGCAGGCGGTCAAGTGCGAGATCCTCGCGCCCGAGATGGAGAATTGCGCTGACTCGCTGGCCCGTGGATTCGGCCAGGGCCACCGCTAAGGGCAAGCGCCAATCGACTGCGCCAGCTACGCGCATCAGCTTGAGGTAGCGGTCATACGTCTCGATCGGTCGCCGTGGGTTCTTCTCTGCGGGCAGTCTGATGCCGCGCAGCGGATTGTGCGTCAACAACGGTGTGCCATCACTCCTACGCTCACGGGTTGCCCAGTTCAGCATGATGCTCAAGGCCACGAGGTCTGCGGCCACCGCCCGGGCGCGCACCGGCTTGCCCTTCGGGCTACACTGCCCAGACATCCTCGCTTCGGCGTACCGCTGCACGTCCGAAGGACCAATCGTCGCCACAGCTCGGTCGCGGCCCAGGAAACTCGTGACCTGCTCGAGTTTCCGCCGATCCTCCGCCTGCGTCCTTGCCTTCTTCGCTCGGAAGGCCGGTGATCCGTCGTACTTGTCAAAGAGCGTCGCGAGGGTGACGTGGCCGGTGGCGAGTGATTCACGTCGGACTTTCAGCGAGGCTAAGAGCGTGAACGCCTCAGCCTTCGCTTGTTCCCGGTCGCGGTGACCTATGCTCTTCTGCGCCGCGACTCGCACTCCACCGACCCACACCTCGCGATAGATCGGGCCGCCCGGTGTCCGCTCGAACAGCATCACCCGGCACCCGCGCTCGCCCAAAGATTCTCGCCACAGCTTAGGCATGGCTGGCTCCTAGCCGTTGGGCGATGTCTCGGGCGTCCTCGTCCGGATTGTAGGCTGAGACGACGCCGGCAGTGTGCCTCGGCGCTCGCTCACCCTTGGCGGGAAGGGACGCGCGTCGCACGCGCAGATGACTCTTAGCTCCCTCACCGCGCTCGCTCAGGAGTTTACCAGCCCTCGCCAGGCGACGTAAGTGCTCGGCAGAGTAGCCGCTCTCCGCGGCTGCGTCTTGGATTGGCAAGGCTTCGCTGTCCCACGCACGAAGCTCCGCTTCGACCTCGCTTGCGAGGCGGTTGTAGACCGCTGCCACGGCTTCGCAATGATGATCAGCGAACGGTTCGGCTCGGAGACGCCACGCCCCGACCAAAGCACGGAGGCGGTCTACGAGGCTGCGGTTCTGCGCGAGGATTGTCATCGCTCTTCCCGCTACGTCGCTATTGAGGCCAGCGCGTGTCGCCGCGGCATCACGGCTAGACGTCGCACGGCTGCTGGCAGGCCACCCGGATGGAAATCGATCGTGAGCTGGTCGGTGGAAGGCTCACCCTGTCCGTTTCCCGGCAGACAGCTGCGCATGCGATTAGGCGATGCTCCCTGCGTCTCACGCGTGACGGTGATCGCGAGATGGTCGGGCGCTCTTAGAGCCAGCACCTCGGCCAAGAGGGCGCGGTGGTCGTTTCGGATCTCAGCGAACAGCTCGGCGAGCTTTGCATCCCCGGTCGACCGGACGTGTCGCATGGCTCGTTCGAGCCTCCAGCCGAGGCGCGCGAGGGCGCGAAGCAGCCGGTCAGTATCCGCGTGGTGGCGGGCCTTCCGCACGGCGCCGAGCGCGGTCTCACGGATGAAACGCGCCGGGTTCAAGCCACAGGCCTCGGCGCGCGCTGTGATGCGGGTGAGCTCGTCGGGGTGGAGACGGAGAAGCTTGGTTGTGGTACGGCGGCGCGAGGCAGGCATGGATGCTCCCAGGAAGCGGCTCGCTCAGATGGACACTTCTACCTAGAGGTA